>JAXIPK010000200.1:0-4065 GCA_045402975.1 Acidobacteriota bacterium | reverse complement strand
CGAGCTTGCCGGGCTCAAGCGAGCCGATATCCTGAGCATAGCCGATGATCTCGGCGCCGTGCAAGGTGGCGGCGCGCAGCGCCTCCAGCGGCTTCAGCCCGCCCTGCGCCAGCGACCACACTTCCCAGTGGTCACCCAGTCCCTGCAATTGCCCGTGGCTGCCGATGCCGACGCGGCCGCCGGCGTGGATGATCTTGGCGGCGCTGGCGGCAGTCATTGGGTAGGCGTATTCATCGGCGCGGAACCAGTCGCGGCGCTTGGTCTTCTGGTCGAGCAGGTTGTGGGGCGTGAAGCGGCTGAGCCGGGCGTTGTCGTGGACTTCGGTGTTGGTGTAGAAGAAGTTTTCCGCGAAGGGCCCGCCGTAGTTGACGATGAGCGTGGGCGTGTAGCCAATGCCGGAGCGCGCCACCAGCTCCACCACGTCTTTGTAGAGCGGGACAATGGGCAGCGAGTGCTCGTTGCCGGCGAAGCCGTCCAGCGCATGGGTGAGGTCGAGCTTGAGGTCGAGGCCGCCCTCGGTGGTCGGCATCAGCTCCAGCTCTTTCGACGCCTCAACCATCCACTGCCGCTGCTGCCGGTTTCCGACGATGTAGGACTTAAGGTTGCCGGTGCGGTAGTATTTTTTGTACTTGGTGAGCACGCCTTTGACTTCGTCCACTGATTTGAAGGCGTTGTCGGAGAAAATCCCCGGGCCGGTCGAGTAAGCGCGCAGGCCGAGGATTTCGCCGGTGTCGACCAAATCCTGGTAGGCGAACATGTCGTTGGTGGCCGTTTGCACATCGAGCCCGCCAGTGACGCCGAAGGCGAGGTTGGCAAGGAAGCTCCAGTTCTGGACGTCGAGGATGCCGCGGCGGATTTCAAACCAGTGGGCGTGAGTGTCGACGAAGCCCGGCACGATGGTCTTGCCGCGCACGTCGAAGACGCGCACCCCCGCCGGCAGCTTAACCTGGCCGCGGGCGCCGACGGCGCTGATGCGGTTGTCGGTGACGACGATGTCGGCGTTTTCGATGACCTCGTCGCCCTTCATGGTGATGACGCGCGCGCCGCGCAGCACGATGGCGCCGGTGGGTTTGTGCCGCGGCAGCTCGAGGACGACGGCGATTTCTTCATAGGCCGGCTTTTCTTTTTCTTCCTTCTTGGCTTCTCCCTTCGCCGCGTCGCCTTCTTTGGCCTCGCCTTCCTTCGCCTCTTTCTTTTCTTCTTTCTTCTCTTCCTTCTTCGGCTTTTCAAACTTCACGGTGTCGAAGGGCTGGCGGAAGAAGCTCGCGCCCACGGCCCAGGTCAGCGTCTTGCCGTCGTCGGCCCACTGGAAGTAGTCGGCGCCGACTTCGGTGAGGCGTTTGCTGGGCACGGAGGGCTTGGAGATGTCGACGCTGGGCGCATCGCCGCCCACCGGCGGCACCGCCAGAACATAGAGGTGATTGCTGGCCAGCGCCATGGCCCAATGGCCGTCGGGGTTGATGCGGACATCGTCGGCGGGCACGGGCCGCTCGGCGTTGTAGGCGCCGGGGCCGACGACCTTGAGATGGTTGCGGCGGTCAGTGCCGTCCAGCCGCAGTGAGATCAGGCCGTCATCGGCGTAGACGTAGACGCGATCGGAGCCGCGGGCGAAGTGCGGCTTGCCGAAGCCGCGCGCCGGAATAATCTCGCGCGCCTCGCCGCCCTCGGCCGGAACCCAGATGAGATCCATGCCGCGCACCTGGCCGAAATCGAACGGGCGCTCGAGCCGCTCATGGGCCGAGCCGCGCAGGGCGACGATCCTGGAGCCATCCGGCGACCAGACGGGATCAGCGTAGAAAGCGGCTGCCTGAGTTAGCTGCACGGGCTGGCCGCTGCCATCGGCGCGGACCTTCCACAGTTGGCCGCCGTCGTTCGACCAGGTGACGTAGGCCAGCCACTGGCCGTCGGGGGACCAGGCGGGTTGGAACTCGCGCGCGTCGCCGCTGGTCAAGCGCTTGGGCGCGCCGCCCGGCAGGTCCATCGCATAGAGCTTGGTCAGGGCGGAGAAGGCCAGTCGCTTGCCGTCGGGTGACTGCGAAGGGTCCTGGAGGATGCGGACGCGCACCGGGCCTTCCTCCACGCGCTTGGGGAAGTTGAGCCGCGGCCCCAGCTCCTGCTTGACCGCCGCGGTGAAGGGAATCTCGCGCGCTTCGCCGGTGGCAATCGAAACCCGGTGCAGCTTGCCGCCGTAGGTCAGAACGATTTCCTTGCCGTCGGGCGTGAAGGCGTAGCCGGGCAGGGTGTCGCGGGTGAAGCGGGACTCCTGGTCGTCGCGCTGCACCGGATACTTGAGCCAGCGGTCTTCTCCGGTTTTGAGGTTGCGCAGGCGCAGGCCGGTTTGGGTTTCGTAGCGAGTGCCGTAGACGAGCCACTGCCCGTCGGGCGAGAGCAACGGGCGGATGGCGCTGCCCAGGTCCTGAGTCAGGATGTCTTCGTCGCCGGTAATCATGTCGCGCCGGGCAATCTGCCACTGCGGGAAGGTGAGGTTGTAGACGAAGCCGCCCAGCTTGCGGGCGTAGTAGAGGTAGCGGCCGTCGGGCGAGAACACCGCGCCCAGGGCGTTGTGGCGTTCGTTGTTGGGCGTGTCGTCGCGGCGCTTGGCTTTGGTGAGCTGAACGCCGCTGCCGCCCTGGATGTGGTATTCCCACAGCTCGAAGGTGCGCAGGCCCCAGGCGGTGCGCGAGACGACCACGTACTGGCCGTCGGGCGTCCAGTTGGGCGAAGCAAACTCGCCGTTCTTGTCGTCGCTGAGTTTCTTGGGGTCGCTGCCGTCGGCCTTCATGATCCAGAGGTTCTCGGCGCCGTCGCGGTCGCTGAGGAAAGCGATCCACTTGCCGTCGGGGGAGAAGCGCGGCTGGCTGTCGAAGGCCATGCCGGTGGTGAGCGGCTTGGCCTCGCTTGTCCCGAGCGGAGCCGAGGGACCGCCGGCGATGGGCAGGGTGTAGAGGTCGCCGAGCAGCTCGAGCACCAGCGTCTGCCCATCGGGCGAGACGTCGAGCGAAAGCCAGGTGCCCTCGTCGGTGGAGAACTCGATGGTGCGCTCCGATTTGAGCGTCAGCCCTTCCTTCTTCTCTTCTTTCTTGCCCTCGTCTTTCTTGTCGCTCTTTTCCTGCGCGAAGCTGACGCCTGCGGTCAGGGCCGTGGCTACCAGCAGCACGAGGACGGTCATCCACACTCTACGCGTGAGATTCATCGGCGATCCCCCCTGGTGATGTAGAACTCTTAGACGCAAACCGGAAACGTTCGTTTCACGCCGGCAGTTGGCCGAGGCGCTGCTTGCGAGCGATTGATTGGATGGCGGTGATGGCGACGACGCTGACGATGTCGTCGGCCGAGCAGCCGCGCGAAAGGTCGTTGGCCGGCTTTTCGAGCCCCTGCAGGATCGGCCCCAGCGCCACCGCGCCTGCCAGACGCTCGACCAGCTTGTAGCCGATGTTGCCAGCGTCGAGGTCGGGAAAGATGAGCGTGTTGGCGCGGCCGGCAACGGCGCTGCCGGGAGCTTTGGAGGCGCCGACGCGCGGCACGAGCGCCGCGTCGGCCTGCAACTCACCGTCGACAAGCAGGTCGGCTTTGCGCGCCTGGATTACTTTCAGCGCTTCGCGCACTTTGTCGACGCGGGCGTGCTCGGCGCTGCCTTTGGTGGAGAAGCTCAGGAGGGCGACGCGCGGCTCGGCTTCCAGAAAAGCGCGGGTGTTCTCCGCGGTCTGCAAAGCGATTTCGGCCATTTGCTGGGAGTTGGGGTCAGGAACGACGCCGCAGTCGGCGAAGAGCAGCGCGCCGCGCTCGCCGAAGTCGGGCCGCGGCAGCACCATCAGGAAGAAACTCGACACGATGGAGTAGTCTTTGCTCAAGCCGATACACTGCAACGCCGCGCGGACGGTTTCGGCGGTGGTGTTGAGCGCGCCGCCCACCGAGCCGTCGGCGTCGCCGGAAGCGACCATGAGGTCGGCGAAGTAGAGCGGACGGGCGGCCACCTTGCGGGCTTCCTCTTCGGTGACGCCTTTGGCGCGGCGGCGCTCGAAGTAGAGCCGCGCGTAGGCGTCGAGTTTCGTGCTGGCGGCCGGG
>JAXIPK010000180.1:0-4542 GCA_045402975.1 Acidobacteriota bacterium | reverse complement strand
GCCGGTCTCGCGGAACATCCGCTCGGCGTCTTCGGGGCGGTTGATGTCGCCGTTGCCGATGACCGGGATGCGCACCGTCTGCTTCAGCTCTGCGATCAGGCTCCAGTCGGCCTCGCCCTTGTAGGCTTGCTCGCGGGTGCGGCCGTGCAGCGCGATGGCTTCGACGCCACAGGCCTCCGACAGGCGGCCGAGCTCGCGCACCACGATGTTGTTTTCATCCCACCCGGCGCGCATCTTGAGGGTGAAGGGAATGCGGACGGCGGCGCGCACGCGACGCAGAATTTTTTCCAGCAGCGGCAGGTCGCGCAGCAAACCGGAGCCGCCGCACTTGACGACTTTTTTGGCCGGGCAGCCGAGGTTCAAATCCACCTGGTCGAAGCCCAGCGCTTCGACCTCGGCGGCGGCGGTGGCCAGCGTGTCGGGGTCGGCGCCGAAAAGCTGCGCGACGATGGGCCGCTCGTCTTCATTGAAATAAAGGTAGCGAAGCGTGCGCTCGTGCGAGGCGCCGCGGCGCGCCAGGCCGTCGGCGCTGGTGAACTCGGTCATCAGCAGCCCGCAGCCGCCCTGCTCGCGGATGAGGTGGCGGAAGACGGTGTCGGTCAGCCCCGCCATCGGCGCCAGCACTGTGGCCGGGCGGATGCGGTAGGCGTCTCGAATCTTCAGCTCTGGGTAGCGCTCCAGCATTGGACGTCTATTGTGCCTGAATCGAGAGAGAGGCGGCAACTGAAGGAAGGGCCGACGACGAATCCCGAGCTTACTCCACCTCCACGACGCAGCGGATGATGTAGCGGCGCGGAGCGGCTGAGGTAGTTCTTGGCGGCGCTGCTTTCTTGGCGCGGTTCCAGTCGCGGGCGCGGCAGACGGGCGTGTGGTAGCGGTGCCAGGGCCGGAGGGGCACGAATTCGACCCCGCAATCGGGGTTGGCGCATCGCTGAAGGGCGTCCGGGACCGTTTCTGCGATGCCCGAAGAATGCGTATGAACGCGTTTTGTACGCATTTCTCGCCTCCGTCCGACCTATCCCTTGCCACAGGGGGCGGGGCGAAGTCTACGGTTTCTGCGTTTTTTGCCGTTTTTGCGGATGTTTTTTCTTGGGGGTGCTTTTTGGGGCTGAAAAGCGCAACCGAAAAACCGCAGAAACCGCAAAAACCGCAAGAACCACAAAAAACGCAGAGTGGGCATCTGGACGAAAAGGAAAAGCAGGTCCCTCGACTTCACCGCGACCCCCGACTGTGTCGGGGTTTGCGGTTTCGCTCGGGATGACAAGCTATTACAGGAGAGAGGTGTCGAGGCGGCGCTCGGTGCTCACGGCCGCCGGCTTGGCCGTCGTTGGCGCGGACGCGGCGACGCGACGCGGCTTTGCGGCCGGCTGGTCCCTCGTTCCGCTTTGCGGAACTCGGGGTAAAGCGGCTTCGGGGGTTCGGGCGCCCGCCTTCGCCAAGGCTCCCGCCTGCGCCCTGCGGGCTGCGGCGGACAGGTCGGCAGGTGAACCGCTGAGATAGGTGGCCAGGGCGCGGCGGGAGCCGCCGAAGAAGTGGTCGGCCATCGAGCGCACCGCCTGGGCGCGGGCGTCGGCCGCCTGATAGACCGGCGTGTAGCGGTGGGCGCGGCCGACTTTGCGGCGCGCCACCGCGCCTTTGCGCGCCAGCCGGTCCATAATGGTTTCAACCGTGGTGTAGGCGAGCGAGCGGCCCGCGGCCAAAAGCTGCTCGCGAATCTCGCGCACGCTGGCTTCGCCCTGCGCCCACAGCGCTTTCATGCATTCGAGCTCCAGCGGCGGCAGGTCGAAAAGGGTTTTTCGTGAAGAAGCAGAGCGGCGGGCGCGGGCCATCACTTCTTCGCCGGGTTGGGATCGAACAGCGAGCCCGACTGGTTCGCGGGCGCCGCGGCTTCGGCGGCCCCGCTCGGCGGGGTGAGGAACTGCTCGCGGCGCAGCAGCGGCCGGTCCAGCGCTCGGTTCCACTCCGTCCAGTCGCCTTCGCGGTCGGAGGCGTCGGCGGCGGCGAGGCTCGCGCGCACGGCCTCCATCTTCGAGTCGAGGTCGTCGAGGTAATGCAGCAGCACCGCCTCGCGCACCTTGGGCGTAACCGGCGAGCCGAACTCGAGCCGCCCGTGGTGGCTGAGCAGCAGATGCTGCACCAGAACACGGAGCTTTTCGGGGAAGCCTTCGAGCGCGTCCATCTTGCGCGAGAGCAGCTCCTGCGCCATGGAAATGTGGCCGAGCAGGTTGCCTTCGGTGGTGTAGTCGAAGGCGCGCTCGTAGCTGAGCTCGTAGACTTTGCCGATGTCGTGCAGCACCGCGCCGGTGAGCAGCAGGTCGAGGTCAACCTCGGGGTAATTCTGCGCCGCCAGCCGGCACAGCCGGCAGAGCGACACCACGTGCTCGAGCAGCCCGCCGCAGTAGGCGTGGTGCAGGGTCTTCGCGCCCGGCGCGCGCTTGAGCCGCGGCGCGAGCTCGGGGTCTTCCAGCACGGAGAGCAAGAGCGAGCGCAGATGCTCGTTGCTTACCCCGCGCGCCGTTTCCAGCAGCTCGGCGTAGAGCGCCTCCACGTCCAGCGCGGTGTGGGGGAGATAGTCTTCCAGCTCGACCTCATCATTGCGGGCGCGCCGCACTCGCCGGATCTTGAGCTGCAACTGGTTGCGGTAGGGCTCGACGTTCGCTTCCACCTTCACCACGTCGTGCTGGTCGAACTCCGACTCCGCTTCCGCGGCTTCGTCCCACATCCGCGCTTCCACCGTGCCGGTGCGGTCGGCCAGGCGCAGCGCCAGATACGGCTTGCCCTCGCGGGTCGAGCGCAGCGACTTCGACTGCACCAGGAAAAACGCGGTGATGAGCTGGTTTTCCTGCTGGGGAAGGTCGGCGACGTAGAGCGACTTCATTCGGCTCAACTGCTCTTCTTGGCGCGCTTGCTTCCCGGACGGCGGGCGGCGGGAAGCTCGTCCGGCTCCACCGCGCCGGTGTCAATGAACCCCGGCGCCACATAAACGTAGTTGTCGCGGCGCAACTGCGAGAGGTATTCGCGCAGCGCCGGCTGCACTTGGTCGTAGTAGAGCTTCTGGCGGATTTCCTCTTCCACGTCTTCGAAGGCCTGGATGCCGGCCGGGGTGTGGTCGACCAGTTGCAGGATCAGCCAGCCCTGCTGCGTGCGCATCGGGTCGCTGACGCCGCCGTCGCGCAGCTTGCCGACGACTTCGCGGATGGCCGCCGAAAGTTTTTCCGGCTCGAAGCTGCCCAGGTTGCCGCCTTCGGCCGCGGTGGGCGAGTCGGAGTAGGCCTGGGCGACTTCCTCAAACTTGTCGCCCTTGCGGATTTTTTCCAGCGCCTCCTGCAGCTTCTTCTCCTTCGCGGCCAGCTCGTCGCCCGTCAGGCCCTGGGTGGTGATGAGAATCTCGCGCAGGCGCACTTGCTCCGGCCGGTTGAACTCCTCGCGGTGCTCCAGGTAGTAATCGCGCACCTGCTGCTGGTCGAGGAAAACGCGGCCGGCCACCTCGCGCTGGATTACCATCTGGGTCAGGATCTGGTTGCGCACCTGTTGACGGTAGTCTTCGTACGACATCCCCTGGGCGGCGATGGCGCGCTCCAGCGCTTCCATGCTGGGCAGGTTGAGCTGCTGGCGGAGGCGGTCGAGGTGATTGATAACCTCGGCTTCCACCGAAAGGCCGAGCTCCTCGCCCGTCTGCACCAGCAACTGCTGGTCGATGAGGTCGCGCAGCGTCGTCTTCTCGGCGGCCTGGTACTGCGTCTCCAGATCGGCGCCCTGGTATTTTTCGTTCAGCTCCCGCCGCAGTGTCTGGCGGCCCTGCTCAAGCTCCGTCAGGCTGATGATGGCGTTGTTCACCCGCGCCACGATTTGCTCCAGCACGACGCGGTTGCCCGAGTCGGAGTGCTGCGCCTGCCCCGACAACGTCGGGGCCAGCACGGGGACGGCCAGCAGCGCGGCGGCCAGTACGGGGAAAAGTCGCTTCATTCCGGGCTCCTTGGGTGCAAACTAAATTCTATCTTAGGCCTCCAGGGCCAGCAATTGCTTTCTCAGCGCCTCCAGCCAACTGCCGGCGCGCTCCACCGGGAACCGCAGCAGGCCGCTGGGTTCGAGCCGCGCTCGCGGTGTGCTTCGGACGAATCCGACCAGGCGCTCCGGCGGTACGCGGGTCTCGGGATGAAAGCGGATGAGCACGTCGCCCTGGCGATGCTCGATGCTCTCGATGAGCAGCCGCTCTGCCACCGCTTTGAGCGCCGCGTAGTGCAGCAGGTTCACCACCGGCCGCGGCGGTGGCCCGTAGCGGTCTTCGAGCTCCGCCAGCAAGGCGCGCTGCGACGCCGGTGTGTCGCCCGCATCGGCGATGCGCCGGTACATCCGCAGCCGTTGCCGCTCGTCTTCGATGTACTCGGCGGGGATGCGGATGTCGACGCCCAGCTTCAGGCTCACGTGCGCTTCCGGCGCCGCCGCCGTCCCGCTGCGCAGCTCGTCGAGCGCCCGCTCCAGCATCTGCGTGTACATATCGAAGCCGATGGCGTTGACGTGGCCGTGCTGCTCGGCCCCCAG
>JAXIPK010000336.1:0-4183 GCA_045402975.1 Acidobacteriota bacterium | reverse complement strand
CGCCCGCGGCATCGATTCCGCCGCGCATCGCGGCGCGCTCAAACCCGCGGGCGGCAAGACGGTCGCCGTGCTCGGCTGCGGTATCGAAGTGGACTACCCCAAGGAGAACAAGAAGCTGCGCGTGCAGATCGAATCGAACGGCTGCGTCGTCACCGAGTTTCCCATCGGGACTTTTCCCGCGCCGCAGAATTTCCCCATCCGCAACCGCATCATCGCCGGGCTGTCGTGGGGCGTGGTGGTGGTCGAGGGCTCGCGCTACTCCGGCTCGCTCATCACCGGGCGGCTGGCGATGGAATACAACCGCCAGGTCTACGGCATCCCCGGCAACATCACCAACCAGAAGAGCCACGCGCCCAACACGCTCATCAAGCAGGGCGCCAAACTGGTCGAAACCTGGGAGGACGTCATTGAAGAACTGCCCACACCGGTGCGCAGCGAGATCCTCGAGCGGCTGGCGGCGGCCGGCTCTACCGCATTGGAACAAAAGGAGTTGCCGCTGACGGCGGAACTTTCTGAAATCGAACGCGCCATCTTCCGCATCCTAAAGCCCGATGAGGCTCTGCACGTCGACCAGGTGGTCGAGGCCACGGCCCTGACTCCGTCCGACGTGCTGCCCGCTCTGTTTGAGCTGGAAATGAAAGGACTGATCCGGCAACTGCCCGGCAAGTATTTCCTGCGGGTGCTGCCGGCGGAAAGTTTGTCGCGGACAAAGTAATGGCAAAGTCACTGGTCATCGTCGAATCGCCGGCCAAGTCGCGCACCATCGGGCGCTACCTGGGCAAGGACTACGTGGTCAAGTCGTCGCTGGGCCACATCAAGGACTTGCCGCGCAAGCACTTGGGCGTGAATGTGGAGAAGGGTTTCGAGCCCACCTACTTCGTCATCTCCGGTAAGACAAAGGTGGTTAGCGAGCTGCGCCGCGCCGCCAATCACGCCGAGGCCATCTACCTCGCCGCCGACCCCGACCGCGAAGGCGAAGCCATCTGCGCCCACCTGCGCGAAATCCTCACCGACAAGGCGCTCTACGCCGAGGCCGAGCAGGCCGACGGCGGCCGCCGGAAGAAAAAGGCGCCAGCCAAGAACAAGAAGAAGAAGAAGTCAGCGGCCGCCTCGCCGAAGGACGGCAAAGTGGTGGCGCTGGACGTCCCTCCGCCCGTGGGCGCCAAGACGAAGTTCTTTCGCGTCACCATGAATGAAATCACCGCCCGCGGTGTGAAGCAGGCGTTTGCGCAACCCGGGCAGGTGGATGAAAACCTGGTGAACGCGCAGCAGGCGCGGCGCATCCTGGACCGGTTGGTGGGCTACGAAGTCAGCCCGCTGCTGTGGGATAAGGTGAAGCGCGGCCTTTCGGCCGGGCGCGTGCAGACGGTGGCGCTGCGGCTGGTGGTGGAGCGCGAGCGCGAAATCCGCGCCTTCACCCCGATTGAGTACTGGAGCCTCGACGTCAATCTGAGCGCCGGCGAGCCGCCCAGCTTCAACGCCAAGCTCATCGAGTGGCAGGGTCGGAAGCTCGAAGTCCCCGAGCAGGATGAAGCCAGGCGCGGCCAGCAGTTCTTCATCCCCAACGAGGACGAAGCGAAGAAGCATGCCGCGGCGCTGGAGGCGGCAAGCTTCGAGGTCGAGTCGGTGCAGCAGAAGGAGCGCCGCCGCTATCCCGTGCCGCCGTTCATCACCAGCACACTCCAGCAGGATGCTTCGCGCAAGGCGGGCTTCAGCGTCAAGCGCACAATGATGCTGGCGCAGCGGCTCTATGAAGGCGTGGAGCTGGGCGACGAAGGCAGCGTCGGGCTCATCACCTACATGCGCACCGACTCCACGCGCGTCAGCCAGGATGCGCTGGCCGGCGTGCGCGAGCTTATCGAGGAGCGCTACGGCAAGCGCTATCTCCCCGACGAGCCGCGCGTTTTCCGCTCCAAGAAAGGTGCCCAGGATGCCCACGAGGCTGTCCGCCCCACCGATCCTCACCGCGTGCCTGAATCGGTTCGTCGCTACCTGCAGGACGATGAGTTCAAGCTCTACACGCTCATCTGGCAACGGTTCGTCGCTTCGCAGATGACCGAGGCGGTCTTCGACCAGACGACGATTGACATCCAGGCCGGCGACTACCGCCTCCGCGCCACGGGCTCGGTCCCCAAGTTCGACGGCTTCCTCGCCGTCTACGAAGAAGGCAAGGACGAAGCGCGGCGCGCCGAAGAGGAAGCGGAAGCCGAGGCGGCGCGTTTGCCGGTGGTGCGCGAAAGAGAAACGCTGCAGCGGAACGAGGTCAAGCCCGAGCAGCACACCACTCAGCCGCCGCCGCGTTACACCGAAGCCACGCTGGTAAAGGAGCTGGAAGAGAAGGGCATCGGGCGGCCCTCGACCTACGCCGCAATTCTCTCCACCATCCTGGAGCGCGAGTACGTGCGCAAGGACAAGGGGCGGTTCTTCACCACCCAGCTCGGCGAGATCGTCTCCGACCTGCTCATCAAGAGCTTCGAAGATATTTTCGACGTCCGCTACACCGCGCGGATGGAAGAGGAGCTGGACGAGATCGAGGAGGGCAAGCTCGACTGGCGCGTCGCCCTGCAGGAATTCTACGAGAAATTCGCCCGCGACCTGGAGCGCGCCGGCGAAGAGATGGAAAACGTCAAAGCCGGCCTTCCCACCGACCAGGTCTGCGACCGCTGCGGCAAACCCATGCTGCTGCGCATCGGCCGCCACGGAATGTTTCTGGCCTGCTCGGGCTATCCCGATTGCACCAACACTCGCGAGCCTGAGTTCGACGTACGCGGCATCGAGTCGGACGACACCTCGCCCGAGAGCGAAACTCAATATTGCGACAACTGCGGCCGCGAGATGGTCATCAAGCGCGGCCGCTACGGGCCCTTTTACGCCTGCACCGGCTACCCGGATTGCAAAACCACCAAGCCGTTGACTGCGCGCGGCCGCGCCGCTGCACCCGTGATGCTCGATGAAACCTGCTCGCAGTGCGGCGGGCAATTGCAGGAAAAGTACGGCCGCTTCGGCGCCTTCATTGCCTGCTCGAATTATCCCCAGTGCCGCTACACGCGGCAGAAGACGCTCGGCATCAAGTGCCCGGAGTGCGGCCAGGGCGAGCTGGCCGAGCGCCGGGCGCGCCGCGGGAAGCGCGTGTTCTATGGCTGCTCGCGCTATCCGGAATGCACGTTCACTTCGGGACAGCGGCCGCTCGCCGAGCCCTGCCCGCTCTGCAAAGCTCCGCTGACCTATGAGAAGCGCACCCAGGCGGGGAGCTTACGCGTCTGCCGCAACAAAGAGTGCGAGTTCGAGGAGCCGCTCGCTCCGCCAACTCCGGCGGAGGCCCCGGCGGCCACGCCGCCGGCCGGGTCGTCCTAGGAGCCGGGCCGCCCATGTTCGAGCACTTCTGGCACTACGTCCTCTTCATCGGCTTCGTCCTGGTGATGCTGGTCATCGACCTGGGCGTCTTCCATCGCCGCTCCCACGCCGTCGGCCACAAGGAAGCCGCCATCTGGAGCGTCGTCTGGATCTTCCTGTCGCTGCTCTTCAACCTGGGCATCTGGCATTGGATGGGGAAGGAGAAGGCGCTCGAGTTCCTCACCGGCTATCTCATCGAGAAATCGCTCAGCCTCGACAACCTCTTCGTCTTCCTGATGATCTTCATGGACTTCAGCGTGCCCGACCGCTACCAGCATCGCGTGCTCTACTGGGGCATCCTGGGCGCGCTCCTCATGCGCGGCGTGATGATTGCCGCCGGCGCCGCCCTGATCGCGCGCTTCCACATCATCATCTACCTCTTCGGCGCGTTCTTGGTGTACACGGGCATCCGCTTCGCCCGCCAGACCGGCCCTTCGATTCAGCCGGAAACCAACCCGGTACTGCGGCTGCTGCGCCGCCTGGTACCCATCACCCCTGAGTTTCGCGAGCAGCATTTCTTCGTCCACGAGAGTGGCAAGTGGCTGGCCACTCCACTCTTCGTCGTTCTGGTGCTGGTCGAAACCAGCGACGTGATGTTCGCCGTGGATTCCATCCCCGCCATCTTCGCCATCACCCACGACCCCTTCATTGTCTTTACTTCGAATGTCTTCGCCATCCTCGGCCTGCGTGCGCTCTACGTCCTGCTGGCCAACGTCATGCCGATGTTCCGTTACTTGAACGTCGGCCTCGGCTTCATCCTGTTCTACGTCGGCGTCAAGATGCTGCTGCA
>JAXIPK010000284.1:0-6084 GCA_045402975.1 Acidobacteriota bacterium | reverse complement strand
CCTGCGGGGCGGCGGATTGCGCGCTGCGGCGGTTCAGGCTATCATCGTGGATTCGCCGCCCGCAGCGGGACACACTAGTGAGAACTCGTCGAATCGGAAGTGTTCTCTTCATCACGGCGCTGTGGGTGTGCGCGGCGGGCGTCGCGCAGGCCGCCGACCCGGCGGAAACCATGCCGCTCGAGCAGGTCAAGCCCGGCATGCACGGCAAGGCCTACACCATCTTTGCCGGGCCGCAGATTGAAAGCTTCGACTTGGAAGTGCTGGGCGTGCTGCCCAATCTCCTCGGCCCCAAGCTGGACGTCATCCTGGTGCGGCTGCTGGGCGAGAAGCCGAACTACACCGGCGTCGTTTCGGGGATGAGCGGCAGCCCGGTCTACATTGACGGCAAGTTGGTGGGCGCGCTTTCGCTGCGCTTCGGCGCGTTCACCAAGGAACCCATCGGCGGCGTGACGCCGATTGCCACCATGCTGCGCGCCGGGGAGTTCAGCGCGCCCGTGATCGCAACCTCCGCCGACGCCGATGCTGTGCCGCACTACCCGTTGCCGGAGGATTTCGCCACGGTTGCGGGATTGCCGCGAGGGCTCGAGCCCTATCTGGTTCCCATTGACATGCCGCTTACTTTCGTCGGCTTCCATCCGCAAGCCATCCGCCGCTTCGCCGCGCCGCTTGAGCAAATGGGCTTCGTAGCGGTGCAAGGCGGCGGCACCGCCGCTCCAGGAGCGGGCGGCTCGCTCGAACCCGGCGGCGCGGTTTCCGCGGCGCTGGTCACCGGCGACCTGACCATCGCCGGAACCTGCACGATCACTTATCGCAATGGCGACCAACTGTATGCCTGCGGCCACCCCATCCTCGGGGTGGGCCAGGTGAACGTGCCGATGGCGCGGTCGGAGATCGTCGCCACCGTACCCTCCGAGCTGGGCTCGTTCAAGATCGCCAACATCGGCGAAGTCATCGGGCGCTTCGAGCAGGACCGCCGCAGCGCCATCGTGGGGCGCGTCGGCCCGGTGCCGCCCATGGTGCCGGTGGAGTTGACGCTGGTGGCGCGCGGCCGCTCGACCCAGTACCACTACAATGTCTTTCAGCACCCGAAGTTTTCGCCGCTGCTGATGGACATCACGCTGTTCAACGGCCTGTCGGCTACGGTGGAGTCGAGCGAGGAGATGACCTACCGGGTCACCGGGCGCCTCGAGATCGCCGGGCATCCGGAAGTGGTTCTGGACGACATGTTCAGCCCCACCGACAGTTTCATCCCCGACGCCTTCTGGGTGGTGGCCAGCGTGGGCGACACCTTCCGGCGCATTTTCGGGAACTCTTTCGAGACTCCGCGAATTGAGCGCATCCGCCTTCAGGTGGAACTGATCCCCAAGCGGCTCTCAGCCACGCTGGAAAACGCCTGGGCCAGCAAGAGCGAAGTGCGGCCCGGGGAAACCTTGTCGGTGAAAGTGATGCTGCGGCCCTATCGCGGCGAGCGCATCGTGCAGGAAGTGCCGGTGACAATTCCGGCGCAGGCCGCCAAGGGAGATTTGCGGATCCTGGTGAGCGACGCCACGCTGCTCAACCGCCTCACCACCTCGCTGCTGCTCGGGCCTTCGCAGCAGTTCCCGGGCGCGTTCCAAGCGCGGCTCACCAGCCTCGACCAGCTCATCGGTCTGCTCAACCGCGAGCGCCGCAACGACCACCTCTACGTCTCCGTTTTCCAGTCCACGCCCACTGTGTTGCTGGAGGACAAGATTCTGCCCAGCGTGCCGCTCTCGCAGATCAATGTTTTGAATGACGACACCACCGTGCCGCGCCAGGGCAGCCTGCTCTATTTCCCGCAGTCCATCCTGACCGAAGCGGATGTGCCGCTGGGCCAGGTGATCACCGGCAGCCACTGGTTGACGGTAACGGTGCGCTGACCTCTCGGAGCCGACCCCCTATGCGCAAAACCCTGCTGCTGATTGTCGCCGCCGCGCTGGCCTTGCCGGCGTTGGCGGAGACCACGCGCTTCTGGCGCCAGGCCAGCTACGCCGATTTTGGGAATGGCACGGCGCGCGGCGTCTCGCTGCGCAGCGACGGCGAAATCGTGCTGGCGCCCCGCTACCAGGATATCGCCGATCCAAACCTGGAATACGTCTGGGCGGTGGCCGAGGACCGGCAGGGGAATGTCTACGTCGGTGGTGGCGCGCCGGCCAAAGTAGTCCGCGTGGCGCCCAACGGCGAGACGAAGGTTGTCTTCGAGGCCAAGGAGTTGGAAGTCCACGCCCTGGCCATCGACCCTAAGTCGGGCACGCTCTACATCGCCACCTCGCCCGACGGCAGCATCTACGCGTTGCCGGAGGGCGGCGAAGCCAAGCTGCTGTTCGAGCCTAAGACGAGGTACCTCTGGGACCTGGTGCGCGCCGCCGACGGCACGCTCTATCTCGCCACCGGCGACAAAGGCGAAATCTACCGCATCGCACCCGATGGCAAGGGCGAAGTGTTTTTCTCCAGCGGCGAAACCCATGCCCGCGCCCTGGCGCTGGACGCCAAGGGCGCGCTCTACGCCGGCACCGAGCCCAACGGCCTGGTGCTGCGGCTCTCGTCCAAGGGTGAAGCCTTCGTGCTCCATGAGATGCCGCGCAAGGAAGTCACCGCGCTGCGCTTCGACCCGGCCGGCAATCTCTATGTGGCCGCCATCGGCCAGAAAGCCAAGATGCTTCCATTGCCTCCCGGCCTGCCGGCGGGAGTGCCCTCGCAGCCGGTGGGCGCGCAGGCGGGAACGGGGACGGTGGTGACTGTTACCGCGGGCGTGGCGCCCACGCCGCGCCTGCCGTTCCTCGCCGCCGGCGGCACGGATGTCTACCGCATCGCCCCCGATGGCTACCCCGAGCAGGTTTGGACTTCGCCCACCGAGCTTGCCTACGCGCTTTCGTTTGACTCCCAGGGTCGCGTGCTCATCGGCACCGGCAACGAGGGCAAGGTGGTGGCCGTCGATTCCCCGACACTGTTCACCATTCTGGTGAAGACCCCGGGGCAGCAGATTACCGCGCTGCTGCGCTCCAGCTCGGGCCGCATTTACCTCGGCACCGCCAACCCCGGCAAGCTGGCGGCGACGGGCCCGGAGCTCGAATCCGAGGGTACGTTTGAATCTGACGTGTTTGACGCGGATTTGTTCTCACAGTGGGGGCGCATCAGCTGGCAGAGCCGCTCCAACCCCGCTCTTGGCAGCGTGCAGTTGTTCACCCGCTCGGGCAACACGTCCGACCCGCAGAAGAACTGGAGCGGCTGGTCGGAGGCCTACTCGGACGCGCAAGGGACCTTGATCACCAGCCCGGCCGGGCGCTTCGTGCAATGGAAGGCAGTGCTGAAGCAGGCCGACTCACGCACCCCGAGCCTCTCCGCCGTTTCGCTGGCCTACTTGCGGCGCAATGTGGCCCCGGTGGTGGATACGGTGATCGTGCAGGCGCCCGGTATCGGCATCCGCAGCCTGCCCAACATCGGCCAGCAGGCCGAGCCCGCGCAGCTTGACTTGCCGCCGATGGGTGGCCGCCAGGGAGGCATGCCGCAGCTGCCACCGCAGGCGGGGCAGCGCATCGAGCCGCCGCCGCAGGGCGTCACCGATCCCGCGACGCGCAGCGTGCTGTGGAGCGCCATCGACGACAACGACGACACATTGGTCTTCTCCGTCTACTACCGCGGCGAAAGCGAGACCCGCTGGAACCTGATGAAGGACAACCTCAAGGACAAGTACTACACCTGGGAAGCGGCGACGCTGCCCGACGGCGCCTACGTCCTCAAAGTGGCGGCCTCGGATGCATCCTCCAACCCCACCGACCGCGCCCGCACCGGCGAGAACGTGAGCGACCGTTTCGAAGTCGACAACACGCCGCCGCGCATCGACGAACTGGCCGCCACCGCCCGCAGCCGCACCGTGGACGTCACCTTCGTCGCCCGCGACACGTACAGCCCGCTGAAGAAAGCGGAGTACTCGCTCGACGCCGGCGAGTGGAAGATGGTGTTCCCGGCCGAAGGGACCACCGATGCGCGCGAGCAGCGCTTCAGCTTTCCGCTCAACGCCCTGGAGCCGGGCGAGCACACCGTGGTGGTGCGGGTCTACGATCAGTTCAGCAACCCCGGGCTGGCCAAGGTGACCTTCGCAGTGAAGTAGTTGCCTTCGTCCGGCCACCTGGGGTAAAGTTTCCCCTCCCGGGTGCAATGGTTTCCCCTACCTCCAAGCCGCGCGTCGCCATCGTCGAAGACGATCTGCACGAACGCCAGCTGATCGCCGGCGCGCTGCGCGGCGACTTTGAAGTCTTGGAGGCAACCGACCACGACGGCGCCTACCGGCTTCTGCAGCAGCACGTCCCTGATGTGCTTTTGCTGGACCTCAACCTGCCTTCGGGCAACGTGCGCGAGTGCCTGGCTTTGCTCAACGAACTCAGCCAGAGCGACTTCGACACGCTGGTAATCGTGCTCAGCGACGACCGAACAAAAGGGATCGCTCTGAAAGTAATGGACGCTGGCGCCTATGACTATTTCCTCAAGCCCGTCAACCCCACCTTGCTCCGTACGATCATCGAGCGCGCGGTGGAAAAGGTGGGCATCTCGCGGGAAAACCGCATCCTGCGCGAAGTCCTGCACCGCAAGGACGCGCTGGGCGACCTGTTGGGTTCCACCGATGCCATGCGCGCCTTGTTCGAGTCCATCCGCCGCGTGGCGCAGTCGAATTCCACCGTCGCCATCCGGGGCGAAAGCGGCACGGGCAAGGAGCTGGTGGCGCGCGCCCTTCACGATCTGAGCCCGCGGCGCCAGCGGAACTTCGTCGGCGTCAACTGCGCCGCCCTGCCGGAGACTCTGATGGAGGCCGAGCTCTTCGGCTACGAGAAGGGCGCCTTCACCGGGGCCACCGCCACCAAGGAAGGGCGCGTCGAGCTGGCCAACAAAGGGACGCTGTTCCTCGATGAGATCGGCACGCTGACGTTGTCGCTGCAGAGCAAGCTGTTGCGCGTGCTGGAAGAGCGCTCCGTGGTCCGCCTGGGCGGCAAGAAACCCATCAAGGTGGACTTCCGTCTGGTCACCGCCACCAACGAAGAGCTGGAGGAGTTGGTGCGGCAGAACCGCTTTCGAGAAGATCTCTACTACCGCATTCACGTCGTGCCGCTCTTCGTCCCACCGCTGCGCGAGCGCGTGGACGATATTCCTCTGCTGGTGGATTACTTCATTAAAGTCTATTGCGCCGCCAATCATCTTCCCCTCAAGCGCGTCAGCGACGAAGCCCTGCAGGTTCTGCGCCGCTACCGCTGGCCGGGCAACGTGCGCGAGCTGGAACACGTGATTCAGCGGCTGGTGCTGATGACTGATGACGAGCTGATCCTGCCCAAGCATCTGCCGCGCGACATTGTGCAACTAGCGGGCGGCGATTCGCGCGGCTCGCGCCAGTTCCGCATCCCCCAACAAGGCATCAAGCTGGAGGAAGAGGTCTCCACCTACGAGCGGCGCTGGCTGGAGACGGCGCTGGCTCAGGCCGAGGGCGTCAAGGCCCGCGCGGCGGAGCTCCTGGGGCTGAACAAGGACCGAATGAAGTACCTGTGCCGGAAGTACAACCTCTAGCCCCAGCCCTCGGAGCAGAAATTACCCCCAGGGTAATAATTCCTCCACGGGCGACGTTTTTCTGGGCTAAAACTGCTGCGGTAGGAGTCCCAGGACTCTGATGTAACTAGCGCCAAACAAATAATTTACCTAATTAGGTCTTTATCGCCCGGTTTGGCCAGCGGGTTGCATTATATAGAGCGGAAGTCGCGAGAGGGCGAAAGCCCCCAAGGCGAAATCAAAGAGTTCAATAGGGAGGCAACACCAATGGCAGCTAAGAAGGGGTCGAGGACAGCAAAGAAGGCCAAGAAGCTAGGCAAAAGCAAACTCCAACACGGCCGGTTGACGCGTGACAGGCTGGGCCGTGAGGAACCTCTGGGCCGCGAGGAACCTCTGGGCCGCGAGGAGCCTCTGGGCCGCGAGGAGCCTCTGGGCCGCGAGGAGCCTCTGGGCCGCGAGGAGCCTCTGGGCCGCGAGGTCTAGGCTTAAAGACGCTTTTTCTTCAACCGCAAGCGGGCTGCCGCAGAAATGCGA
>JAXIPK010000237.1:0-3052 GCA_045402975.1 Acidobacteriota bacterium | reverse complement strand
CACATTGCCGCGCGACTTCGACATCTTGGTGCCGTCCTTGATGACCATCCCCTGGTTGAACAGGCGCGTGACCGGCTCATCCAGCTTCACCAGGCCCAGGTCGCGCATCACCTTGGTCCAGAAGCGGCAGTAAATCAGGTGGAGTACAGCGTGCTCGGCGCCACCGATGTAGAGGTCAATGGGGAAAAAGCGCCGCGCGATGTCGGCGTCAAACGGCGCCTTGTCGTCGTGCGGCGAGAGGTAGCGGTAGAAATACCAGGACGAATCGACGAAGGTGTCCATGGTATCGGTCTCGCGCCGCCCGGGCTGGCCGCACTTCGGGCACGGGGCGTTGACGAACGACGGCACGTTCAGCAGCGGCGAGAGGCCGGTACCGGTGATTTCGACATCGAGCGGCAATACCACCGGCAACTGGTCTTCCGGCACCGGCACGGTGCCGCACGCCTCGCAGTAGATGATGGGAATCGGCGTGCCCCAGTAACGCTGGCGCGAAACGCCCCAATCCTTGATGCGATAGAAAACCGTGCGCTCGGCGCGGCCCTGTTTGGCGAGGTCCTCGGCCATCTTTTCCAGCGCCTGCTCGCTGGTCAGCCCGCTGTAGGGACCCGAATTCACCAGCCGGCCGTAGCCGGTGAAAGCTTCCCTCAGCGAGACGTCGGTGAGGGGCTTGTCGTCAAGCGGCTGCACGACGATGGGAATGGGCAGGCGATATTTGTGGCAGAACTCGAAGTCGCGCTCGTCGTGCGCCGGCACCGCCTGGACGGCCCCGGTGCCGTACTCCATCAGGACGAAGTTGCTCACCCAGATGGGCACCTTCTCGCCCGTGAAGGGGTGCAGGGCGAAGCGGCCGGTGAAGATGCCCTCCTTTTCGGCCTCGGCCAGTGCCTGGGCGCGGTGGCTCTGCTGGCGCATCTTCTCGACCTTGCGCTGGATGGCGGCATGGCCGGGCACGGCGGCGATGAGCTCATCCACCAGCGGATGCTCAGGCGCCAGGAGCAGCGCCACAGCGCCGTAGATGGTGTCAATGCGCGTCGTGAAGGTCTCGATGTACTTGTCCACCTTGATCAGCGACCAGCGCACGCGCGCGCCCACCGACTTGCCGATCCAGTTGCGCTGCATGGTCAGGATGCGCTCCGGCCAGCGCCCGCCCAGCTTGTCGAGGTCGGCCAGCAACTGCTCGGCGTAGTCGGTGATCTTCAGGAACCACTGCTCGAGCTCCTTCTGCTGCACAGGCGTCTCCGGATGGCGCCAGCAGCAGCCTTCTTCCACCTGCTCATTGGCCAGCACCGTCTGGCACTTCGGGCACCAGTTGACCCGGCTCTTCTTGCGGTAGGCCAGGCCGCGCTTGAACATCTGCAGGAAGAACCACTGGTTCCAGCGGTAGTACTCGGGCTCGCAAGTGCTGACTTCGCTCGACCAGTCGTAGCTGAAGCCGAAGCGGCGGAGCTGCTCCTTCATCCGCCCGATGTTCTTGAGCGTCCACTGCCGTGGATGGATCTTGCGTTCGATGGCAGCGTTTTCCGCCGGCAGACCGAAGGCGTCCCAGCCGATGGGATGGAAGACATTCATCCCGCGGGCGCGCTGGTAGCGGGCCACCGCGTCGCCAATGGTGTAGTTCCGCATGTGGCCCATGTGGAGGTCGCCTGAAGGATAGGGCAACATTTCCAGCAGGTAGAGTTTGGGTTGGGAGCTGGTCTTAGGGGCGTGAAAGAACCGGCGCTCCTCCCAGAAGCGCTGCCACTTCGGCTCGACTGTTTTGGAGTCGTAGTCTCCCACTAGTTGTAAGCTTATGCTAGCAGAGCGTTCCCCGCTGCGCAAGCTGCCGCCGTCGGCTTGATTTCCGCCCGAGGGTTCCACTACACTCGCAGATTGCACTTGCCGCGACCCGCGCGCGTGTAGAAGCGTAGAACAAGTGAGAGACCGATGCTGATTGTGATGCAGCAGCAGGCGACCGACGAGCAGATCCAGGCCGTCTGCCGCAAGATCGAAGAAATGGGCTGGAAGCCCCACGCCATCCGCGGCGCCATGCGCACCGCCATCGGCATCACCGGCAATGCCGGGGCGGTGGACCCGGCGCCGTTCGAGTCGCTGTCCGGCGTGGTGGAGTGCGTCCCGGTCTCCAAGCCCTACAAGCTGGTCAGCCGCGAGTTCCGGGAAGTAGACACGGTCGTCGACCTGGGCGACGGCGTGCGCATTGGCGGCGCCGAGCTGGCCATCATCGCCGGTCCGTGCGCGGTCGAAAGCCGCGAGCAGGCCTTTGCCATCGCCGCCCGCGTGCAAGCCGCCGGGGCGCGCCTGTTCCGAGGCGGGGCCTACAAGCCGCGCACTTCCCCCTACAGCTTCCAGGGCCTCGGTGAGCAGGGACTGAAGATTCTGGCCGACGTCCGCGCCCAGTTCGGGCTGAAGATTGTGACCGAAGCGGTGGACGCCGAAAGCCTGGAGCTGGTCGAGCAATACGCCGACGTCATCCAGATCGGGGCCCGCAACATGCAAAACTTTTCCTTGCTCAAGTGCGCCGGGCGCGCCCGCAAGCCGGTGCTTTTGAAGCGCGGGCTTTCCGCCACGCTGGACGAATTCCTGATGGCGGCCGAGTATCTGCTGGCCGAGGGCAACCCGCAGGTGATTCTCTGCGAGCGCGGCGTGCGCACCTTCGCCGACCACACCCGCAACACGCTCGACCTGAGCGTGGTGCCGGCGGTCGAACGCTTGAGCCATCTGCCCATCCTCGTTGACCCCAGCCACGGCACCGGCCGCCGCGAAAAAGTTCTGCCGCTCTCGCGCGCTGCGGTGGCGGTAGGCGCCGACGGCTTGTTGATTGAAGTGCACCACGAGCCCGCCAAAGCGCTTTCCGACGGCTACCAGTCCATCCTGCCGGATGATTTCGAGCGCTTGCTGGAGGAAGTGCGGGCCATCGCCGCCGTGTTGGGCCGCGGCATTCTGCCGGCAGCGGCTGCCCGACCCGCGGTGCGAGCCGTCTAGTGCCGTTCCAACTATTTGGGCTTGAGCAGGAGAAGTCATGATGCACTACACTCATGTTCTCCTGACCGAACAG
>JAXIPK010000215.1:0-6436 GCA_045402975.1 Acidobacteriota bacterium | reverse complement strand
GCGCAGTTCGGCGACTTCGCCAACAACGCCCAGGTAGTCATCGACCAGTTCATCAGCGCCGGCGAAGACAAGTGGGGGCTGCTTTCGGGGCTGGTGCTGCTGCTGCCGCACGGGTTTGAAGGCCAGGGGCCGGAGCACTCGAGCGCGCGCATCGAGCGGTTTTTGCAACTGGCGGCGGAGGACAACATCCAAGTCTGCCAGCCATCGACCGCGGCGCAGTACTTCCACTTGCTGCGGCGGCAGGCGCTGCGCCACTGGCGCAAGCCGCTGGTGGTGTTCACGCCGAAGAGCATGCTGCGGCATCCGGATGCCTGCTCGCCGATTGAGGAGTTTTCGCGGCCACGGTTTCTGAACGTGATTCCGGACCGCGACACGCACGAGACCACGCGGGTGCTGCTGTGCACGGGCAAGATTGCCCACGAGTTGCGGCGCGAGCGGGCGCGGCGCAAGGACCGCGCCACCGCCATCGTTCCGATTGAGCAGCTCTATCCTTTTCCGGCGAGCGAGCTGACGGCGGAGTTTGAGTATCACGCCGGGGCGCGCGAGTTCATCTGGGTGCAGGAAGAGCCGGCCAACATGGGCGCGCTGGCCTACATCTTCCCGCGGCTGGAGCATCTGGCGCGCGGGCGTCCGGTGCGCTCGGTGAAGCGCTCGGCTTCGGCCAGCCCGGCCACGGGCTCGGCCGGCGCGCATGAGCTGGAGCAGAAGGCCATCCTGAGCCTCGCCTTCACCACCAGCCACAGCGAAACGGTGGAGCACGCGCCCGCCCCGCCGGTCAACCCGGAATAGAGCAGCTTGTCTGCCGGCGCGCGCTGCGGTAGACTGCTCGCCGGGGTAACAGAGCAATGAGAATCCCCATCCACACCGCCGGTTGAGCGCGCCGCAGGCTTTCTAGCCGAGCGTCCGCTCATCGCCGCCGTTTCCTCGGCGGCGCAGCCGGTCTCCTTTGCGTCAAACATGTTTCGGGAGGGCGTGTCTCCTATGGCCGACTTTGCGCTGCAGGTTGAAAATTTGGTGAAGGTCTATCATCCCCGCCGCGGTGCGGCAGTGCGCGCGGTGGAGGGGATGAGCTTCGGGGTCGAGCGCGGGCAGATCTTCGGTTTGCTGGGGCCGAACGGGGCCGGCAAGACGACGATTCTGAAAGTGCTGACCACGCTGATCCGGCCAACCAGCGGGCGCGCCGAAGTGATGGGCTTCGACGTGGTGGCGCGGCCGCTGGAAGTGCGGCGGCGCATCTCCGTCGTGCTGCAGGAGAGCGCAGTCGAAATGTTCCTGAGCGTGCGCGACAACCTGCTGACCTTCGCGCGCTTCCACGGCTTGCCACGCGATGTCGCCCGCCGGCGCGCCGCCGATGTGATGGAGCGCTTCAACCTGACCGACGAAGCCGACCGCAAGGTGCAGGACTTGAGCGGCGGCTTCCGCCGGCGCGTGCAGGTGTCCAAGATGTTCATGGTGGAGACACCGGTGATGTTCCTCGACGAATTTTCCACCGGCATGGACCCCATCCTGAAGCGCGCGGTGATGGGTTACTTGCGCGACGAGGCGCGCCGCGGGCGCACCATCGTGCTCACCACACAGGTGCTGAGCGAAGCCGAAGAGCTCTGCGACGACATCCTCATCATGAACAAAGGCCGGCAAGTGGCGCGCGGCGACCTCTACGCGCTCAAGCTGCTTTCGCAGGGCGTCTACGAAGTAGCGATGACCTTCGACCAGTTGCCGCCCTCGATTGAAACCGAGCTCGAGCGCCTGCAGCCGCTGCGGATGAGCATCAACCAGAACACCGTGGAGCTGGCGCTCAAGGCCGACGAGGCGCGCGTGCTCGAGCTGGTGAGCGAGCTGGCGAAAAAAGGCCGCGTGCTGCGCGTCGAAGTCAGCGGCGCCAGCCTGGAAGATATTTTCATCGAGCTGACGCAGGAGAACTGACATGTCCGCCATTGCCGCCATCCTCTACCGCGAAGGGCGAATCCGCTTCACCAACCTTGTCTGGGTGTTCTTCGACCTCTTCTACCCGCTGGCGTACTTTCTGCTGTTCGGCGTGATGATGAACTACGCGCTGGCGGCGCCGCTGCACACGCTGGGCGTGAGCTACCAGGAGTTCTTTCTGGCCGGCGTACTGGGGATGGCGAGCTTCGGCATCGCGAGCAATACGGCGTGGGGATTTTTTACCGACCGCGACAACGGCATCTTCTACGAGATGCTGACCTACCCGATGAGCCGGGCGCAATTCCTGGTGGGCAAGGTGCTGTTCAACGTCCTGCTGGCGGTGCTGCAAGCCGTCCTGACCGTCGGGCTGGGCGCCGCGCTGCTCCGCCAGCCGGTGCGCTTCGAAGGGTTGCTGTTGTTGTTGGTCGGAATGGTGGGCGGCACCGCCGGCTGGTTTTTCTTTTTCGCCGTCTTCGCGCTGCGCATCCGCCGCAACGACGTGTTCAACACCATCACCAACCTGTTCTATTTCGTGTTTCTGTTTTGCAGCTCGATTTTCTATCCGCTGGAGCCGTTGCCGGGCTGGTTCCGCGCCGTGGCGCTGGCCAACCCGCTGACCTGGCAGGTAGACATTCTGCGTTACGCGACCCTGGGGCTGGGTGAGCCGCGCATGATTCTGCTCGAAGGCGTTGCGTTCGCGGTCTTCGCCATCGCGGCGTTTGCCTACGCCGTCCGCTGCCTGCAACAACAAGAATAGCCACGAAGGCACAAAGACACGAAGAGAAAAAGCTTTACCGCAGAGAGCGCGGAGAGGACCCAAGAGAGAGTTGTTCACGGGTCGCGGGCCACGAGCCACGGGGCGCGTTACTCAGTTGCTGAGGTTGATGAGGGAAGCGGAGCGGCGGAGGCGGGGCATGAAGGGGCGGTCGGTGATCTGGCCTTCGAAGCGCGCGGCCCAGCGGCCGGGGATTTGCTTGCTGCACTTCGGGCAGGCGCCGCTGGTTGTCAGGTGGTAACCGGTAATCAGGTAGCCGTAGCGCTCGATGAGGAGCGCGCGGCAGTCGGGGCAGCGCGTGTTTTCAAGCTCGCCCACCATCCCCGGTAAATTCCCAGCATAAACGAAGCGCAGCCCGGCCTTCTTGCCGATTTCCGCGGCGCGCAGCAGCGTCTCCACCGAAGTGTTGTCGGGGTCGGTCATCTTGTAATCTTTGTGGAAGGCGGTGACGTGCCAGGGAATGTCGGGCGAGACGCCGGCGAGAAACTCGGCTGCGCGCGTGAGCTCGTCGTCGGAGTCGTTGAAGCCCGGGATGATGAGCGTGACAATCTCCAGCCAGAAGCCCATGGCGTGCAGCCGCCGGATGGAATCGAGAATCGGCTGCATGCGGCCGCCCAGCTCACGGTAGTGGCGGTCGTCGAAGCTTTTGAGGTCAACTTTGTAGAGGTCGACCCAGGGGCGGAGGAAGTCGAGCACGCGCGGCGTGGCGTTGCCGTTGGAAACGAAGCCGGTGACCAGCCCCGCGGCGCGCGCTTCCTTGAAAATCGCCACCGCCCACTCGCTGGTGATGAGCGGCTCGTTGTAGGTGCTGACGATGGCGCGCGCGCCGAGGCGCACGGCGTCGCGAACAATTTTTTCGGGAGTGACGGAGAGCGGGGGCGAAACGGCGTCGGGGTCGCGCAGCGCCTGCGAGGTGACCCAGTTCTGGCAGTAGGAGCAGTGGAGGTCGCAGCCCAGCATCCCCAGGCTGTAGGCCAGCCCGCCGGGGTAGGCGTGGAAGAAGGGTTTCTTTTCGATGGGGTCGCACTGCACTCCGCCGACGTAGCCCCACGGCACGTAGAGCTTGCCGCCGCGGTTGAAGCGCACCTTGCAGATGCCGAGCTGGCCTTCGGGGATGGCGCACTCGTGTCCGCAGGCAAAGCACCGCACCCAGTTCGCGCCCTTTTCCGGCAGCGGCTCGTAGAGCTCGCCCTCTCGAACCAGCCCGCTGAGTACTTCCTTCAGGCTCGCCATGGTGTGCCCTTCTGCTCCTATTCTACTCCCTTCCTAGCCTGTCATCCCGAGCGAAGTCGTCGAAGACCCTGAGCAAGGCCGAAGGGAGGGATCTGCTTGTCGTATTCCTCTGCGTCCTCTGCGGTGAACTCCGCGCCTGGCGTTCTTGCCAAGCGGCGGCTTGACTTGGCCGCCCGGTGTCGCTAAGGTGGCGCTATGACGCTTCAGGATTACAAAATCGTGCTTTACCGCCAGGAAGACAGCTCCTGGGTGGCGGAGATTCCCGCCCTGACGGGATGTTATGCGCTGATGAACACCCGTGAGGAAGCCCTGGCGGAGTTGAACAACGTCTTTGCGATGATCGCCGAAGAATACCGCGAAAAAGGCCAGCCCCTCCCCAAGGACACCACCGAAATCGTTCATGCCTAGCGCCACCGCGCGCCAGTTCCAGGCTGTGGCTCGCAAACTGGGCTTTGTCCGCCAACGACAGACGGGCAGCCACGAACGCTGGAACCAACCCGACGGCCGGGCGGTGACCATCCCTCTCCACGGCGGCAAGGAGATCGGTCCACCACTCTTTTTCAAGATTCTCCGCCAGTTGGGAGTCTCACTGGACGAATTCCAGCAACTGCGCTAGCCCGCAGGGAAATCTTCTGTAACCGCGGTCGGATGAAGAAGATTGAAGCGACCTGCGGCGGGGTGTAGGATAAGCCGAACGGGGGTTTGCGTCCCTAGCGCCGGGGCCTCCCGCAGGGTGGGGAACTTGCTGCGCAAGCTGGGCAAATACGAACTGAAATCGGAGCTCGGCAAGGGCGGCATGAGTATCGTCTACCTGGCCGAAGACCCGCGCATCGGCCGCCAGGTGGCCATCAAGCTGATGGCCGCCGACATCGCCGGCGACCCCGAAATGCTCAAGCGCTTCTACCGCGAAGCGCAGGCCGCCGGACAGCTCCGCCACCCCAACACCGTCACCATCTACGACATCGACGAGGACAACGGCGTCCCCTACATCGCCATGGAGTTCCTCGAAGGCGAGGACATCTCCAAAATCATCGCCGCCAAGCGCGACATCCCCATCGTCACCAAGCTCGACTACATCGTCCAGGCCTGCCGCGGCCTGCACTACGCCCACCAGCACGGCGTCGTCCACCGCGACATCAAGCCCAACAACATCGTCGTCCTCAAGGACGGCCTGGTGAAGATCGTCGACTTCGGCATCGCCCGCCTGGGCGGCGGCACCATGACTCGCGCCGGCGCCGTGCTCGGCACCATGATGTACATGTCGCCCGAGCAGATCGCCGGCAAGCCGGTCGATGCCCGCTCCGACATTTTTTCTCTCGGCGTCGTGCTCTACGAGCTGCTGGCCTACGAGATTCCCTTCGCAGGCCCCGACGTTCCCGCCATCCTCTACAAGATTCTCTACGAGCCGCCGCGGCCCATCACCGAAATCATTCACGATTGCCCCGCCGCCATCGAACGCATCCTCGAACGCGCCCTCGACAAAGACCGCGAGAACCGCTACCAGTCCGCCGAAGACTTTGAGCTCGACCTCCGCGGCGCCGCCGACTCCCTCAAGCAGGAAACCCTCGACATCTACTTCAAGGAAGCCCAGCGCGCTCTGAGCGGCGGCAGCCTGGTGCACGCCAAGGATTGCCTGCAAAAGGTGCTCGACCTCGACACCCGCCACCTGGAAGCCAAGCACCTGCTGCAGAAAGTTCAGGAGCGCATCCACAGCCAGCAGCAGACCGAAAAAATCCAGCTCTTCCTCCGCAACGCCAACGAGGCCCTGCAGGCCGAGCAGTACGACGAGGCCATCAGTTGGTTCGATCAGTTGCTGCGCGTTGACCCGCAAAACAGGGGGGCGCTGGCCGACAAGCAGATTGCCGTCGAGCGCCGCGACCGCGCCCGCAAGATCGCCCAGCACTGGGAGGCGGCCGAAGCCCGCACCGCCGCCGGCGATTTCGCCGCCGCCAAGAAAGAGCTCGAGGCCCTGCTGGCCCTCGACCCCGGCCACGAGCGCGCCCGCAAGCAGCTCGCCTGGGTCACCGAAGAGTTGAGCCATCTCGAGCGCAGCCAGCAGGTGCAGCAGTTCACCGAGGAAGCCAAGACCCTCATCGCCGACAAGAAATTCACTGCCGCCCTCGGCCTGCTCCAGAAAGTCCAGGAGATCGACACCGTCAACCTGGAAGCCGAATCGCTCATGCGCGCGGCGCAGGCGGCGCGCGAAAGGGAAAAGCGCCAGCGCGAGCTCGGCGAGCGCCTCAAGGCCATCCAGCAGGCCCTCGACGCCCAGGAGTTTGTGGAAGCGCTTTCGCTCGCCGACCAGGCGCTGCAGGAATTCGCCGACGAGCCCCAGGTCATCAAGCTCCACGCCCAGGCCCTGCAGCGCGCCGACATCCAGCGCAAGCGCCGCCACGTGGAAGAGCAGCTCCGCGTCGCCCGCGAGCGCTTGGAGAAGAACGACTACGACTCCGCCATCGCCGTGCTCGAAGGCGCCTTGCAGAGCGCCCCCGATGACTCGCGCCT
>JAXIPK010000365.1:0-1288 GCA_045402975.1 Acidobacteriota bacterium | reverse complement strand
ACTTCGGAGTTGACTTCGAGGATTTCGCCCTCGATGGGCGAAACCATTTCCGTGCGCTCACCGTCGCGGGTGAAGGCCCAGGCCTTCTGCCCCTGACGAATCCAGTGGCCGGGTTTGGGGAGCTCGATCTTCTCGATCGGTCCGGCCAGCACGGCGGCGAACTCGTCCACGCCCACTCGCACCAGGTTCTTGCGTTCGCGCGCCAGCCAGGTGTGTCCGGGGTGATAACGCGGCCCTTCAGGAGTGAGGAACCCTTCGACGTAGCGCAGCATGCCCTCAACGGGGCGCGTGCGGACGGCCCCGACTGGTCGGGGTTGCGTGGCCTTGCGCCGGTTCAGCACGTAGTCCAGCGCGATGAAGGCCAGGAAGAGCGTCAGTACCAGGATGACTGTCATGGTCCACCTTCCTTTCTGCCCCGAGGTCGGGGCTTCAACTTCCACTTTGATAAAGGCACGTGCGGCGCCAAGGTCCGCTGTGCGGAGAGAAATCGGCGAACTCAATCGCGTGCGTTTTCAGCGCGATTCGGAATCTGCACGAGCGGGGTATAGCGTGGAGAAAACCGTCAGTGTCGAGAAAGCCTGCAAGGCCGAGGAGGAATTCGACAAAGAACGAAGCAACTTGTGAAGGTTGCAGGGCTTGCGGCGATGTCGCGTTTCTCGACGGCGGTGTGGGAGAAAGCAACGGGAAAAGAGAAAAGCAGGTCCCTCGACTTCGTCCCGACTGCGTCGGGAGTACGCTCGGGATGACAACCGAGCTCAGGCGGCGCGGGTGAGAGGGCCGACGGCCAACTGAGCAGTCGTAGTGAGGCGAGTTCCGGCGGCGCCCTGCAGGGCGGGGACAATCTGCTCGGGAGAAGTAATGATGACCAGGCGGCCGCCGTGCTCGAGGTAGCGAAGGGCGGCTTCAATCTTGGGCCCCATGTTGCCGGGCGGGAACTGGCCGTCGGCGAGGTGGCGGCGCGCCTCTTCGATGCTCAGGTGGTCGAGCGGGCGCTGCCAGTGCTTGCCGAAGTGGAGATAGACCTCGTCCACGCTGGTGGAGATGAGGAGAAGCTCGGCGCCGAGCTGGGAGGCCAGCAGGCTCGAGGCGCGGTCTTTGTCAAGGACCGCTTCGACGCCGCGGAGGCGGCTGTGTTCGTACACCACCGGGATGCCGCCGCCGCCGCAGGCGATGACGACGACGTCGCGGGCCAGCGCGGCGCGAATGGCGGCGAACTCCACGATAGCCAGCGGGTGCGGTGAAGCGACCACGCGGCGCCAGCCGCGGCCCGTTTCCTCCACCATCTCCC
>JAXIPK010000013.1:0-7459 GCA_045402975.1 Acidobacteriota bacterium | reverse complement strand
GTCGTGCAGCAGGGCGGCTTGGCGAATCTCTTCCACCTCGTGCTCAGGCAGGTTCTTGCGCTGGGCTACCGACACGCAGTAGCGGGCGACGTTCTGGGAATGGCCCTGGGTGTAGGGGTCTTTGGCTTCAATGGCGGCGGCGAGCGAGGTGATGGTCTCCAGCACCGGCACCGGGACTTCGCGCCAGTCCTCGGCGGGTGTGCCCAGCGACTTGATGACCTGCTCGAGGCGGTGGTAGACCTCGTCGAAAGCTTCGGGGCCGGTGGAGAACAGCCGCTTGATGGTTACGCCCAGATAGGCTTCCAGCACGTTGCGCTGCCACTGCTTCTGCTCGCTGACCTTGTAGTGGTCGGCACTGACCACGGTGTTGCCGCCCTGGTGCTTGGAGAGGTACATGCTGGCGTCGGCAATCTGGATGAGCTCCTGCGGCGTGGTTCCATGGTGGGGATAGGTGGCGATGCCGACCGAGGCGGTGATCTTCTTCTCGCGCAGTAGCGGGTCGGTGGCCAGCCACTGGCGGAGCTTGTCGCCCAGGACGTAGGCGGCTTCGGAGGTGGTTTCCGGCATGAGCACGACGAACTCATCGCCGCCGTAGCGGGCGACGACGTCGGAACGGCGCACATTCTGCTCCAGGATGGCGCCGACGCGCTGCAAAACCATGTCGCCTTCGAGGTGTCCGAAGAAATCGTTGATGGGTTTGAATTTGTCGAGGTCGAGCAGGACGAGCGAAAAGTTACGGTTGGCGCGGGTGGCGCGGCGCCACTCCGCCGCCAGCGATTCCATGAAGTAGCGGTGCGTCTTGACCCCGGTGAGCCCATCGGTGATGGCCTGCTCCTGGGCCTTCTGAAAAACAAAAGCGTTGTGCAGGGCGCTGGCGACCACGTCGGCCAGCGTGCGCAGCAGCAGGATGTCGTCCTCGAGGAATGCGTGCGGGCGCGTCGTCTCGACGTTGAGCACGCCCAGCAACTGGTCGCCGTAGGACATCGGCAGCGCCAGGACCGATTGAGCATCCTGCAGCACCGGGCGGCAGTCGTCCCAATCCGCCGCGGCCAGCGAGTCGACGTGCATCACTTCGCCGCGGCTGGCCACCTGGCCGATGCAGCCTTCGCCCAGCTTGTAGCGGCGATTGAGGCCGGGGGCGCCGGCGGTGGCTTCGGCCTGGATAACGACTTCGCGGGTAGCGTAGTCGAGCACCGCCAGTCCGATGTGCTCGTAGGGAAGCCCGCTGCGCATTTCGCCGGCCATGGCGGCCAGCATCTCCTCCGGATTCAGAGAGGCGATGGCCTTGCGGGAGATGTTGTTAAGGAGAGAGAGCTGGTGGCCGCGGCGCTGCTCCTGGCCGAAGAGGCGGGCGTTCTCGATCGCCACCGCAGTCTGCGCCGCCAGGATGGTAAGCACCTCGACGTGTTCCTGGTCGAAAGCGTTGGTCTCCACGTAGTTCACAATGCCCATCACGCCGGCCGAGTCGCCGTGCAGGAGAATGGGGACGGCACAGAAGGAGCGTGCCGAGCGGCCGGGCTCGATTCCCAGCTCGCTCACCATCTGCTCGAAGTTTTCCCGGATGAGCAGCGGCTTGCGCGTGCGCAGGATGTATTCGGTGAGGCCGTTGCGGGCCCGGCGGCGGCGCTTGGGGAGGAACTGGCCGTTCTTGACCTCGAGCTCGAAGGCGACTTCGTCCTTGGCGTGGTCGAAGAGGGCGATGTAGAAGTTGCGCGAGTCAATGACTTTCTGGATCTGGGCGTAGACGCGCTCGAGCAGCTCATCGACCGTCAGCGCCGAGCTGAGGGCGCGGCCGATTTCGTTGAGCAGGCGCAGCTCTTCGGCACGGCGGCCGGCTTGCTGCAGGAGGTGGTAGTTCTCGACCGCCATCCCGATCTGGCTGCCGAGGCCGAGGAGCAGGCGTAGCTCGGCGGGGGCAAAGCGGCGCGAAGTCGGCGAAGCCAGCAGCAGCAGCCCGCGGTCGCCGGTCTTGCTGCGCAGACTTACGCCGACCAGCAGCCGGATACCGGCCGGGCGCGCCAGCCGCAGCATGCGGTCGTAGTCGGCTTCGTGGGCGAAGGCCGCGGGAGGCGTGGGGCCGTCGAGATCGGGAAAGACAATCATGCCGCCCAGACGCCCCACGGTGTGGTGCAGATAGGGCAGCAAACCGACCTGATCGACCTCGCGGAGAAAACCGCTTTCGCCGCGATGGACGCAGGCCAGCGCTTCGCTTTCTTCATCGAGGGTCAGGGCGATGGTTCCGGCGGGAACGCGCTGCGCCACCAGCAGGCGCTCCAGCGTCAGGCCGACCATTTCCTGCACCGTGGCGGCTTGAGTGGCGCTACTGGCGATGAGGTTGAGACCGGCCAGGCCCAGCATGTGCTGCTCGACGCCGCGCCGTTCGACCTCGTAGAGCACCACCAGCATGCTGATGCCCATCAACTGGATTGGTAGGTTCTCCAGCCAGACGGGGTCCATTCGAACCGGAACGTGCAGCAGCGGCTGGAAGAGGGGCACCATCTGCATCAGGCCCCAGATGAAGAAGCCCAGCGCCAGCAGCGGGCCGCCGACCATTTCCTGCTTGCGGCATTCGCGCCAGCAATGCACTGCCGACAGCAGAGCCACGCCGCCGGCGCCTACGGTGATGGGAACCTGCTCGAAGACACCGCCGAAGGCCAACTGCAGCAGCAGCCAGAGAATAAAGACGGGAGCGAGAATGGCGGTTGCGGTCGGCCCTTTGGCGTGCTGGGCAAGGATGCGGGTGGAGTCGTAGAAAAGAACTGCGCCCACCGCCAGGCAAAACGCTCCCACGCCCAGGATGGCGTCGTCGGTGCGGCCCAGAAGGGCGGCGTGCAGCTCGGCCAGGTAGCTGAACGACAGCATCGTCCAGCCAGCGGCCCAGGAGAGGAGGTAGTTCTCGCGCTTCTGGCGGTAGACGTAGAGGAACACGACCACCAGGATGATTCGCCCTACCAACGGCACGAGGGCGTACTGGAGGTCAGTCACCTCGCCTCACCTGTCTTCGGTCTGTCCTTCTCACCGGCATCCTGTAGACACCCCCGACGATGCAAAGCGGTGCATATACTAGCGGTTTCGACCGGCCGAAGGCAAGTTGGCAGTCCCTGGTAGTTCGCGTATGATGAATCGCCTATGGAAAAACCCCGCGTCCGATTCGCTCCGTCCCCGACCGGCTACCTGCACGTGGGCGGGGCGCGGACGGCCCTGTTCAACTGGCTTTATGCCCGGCAGACGGGGGGAGTGTTCATCCTCCGCATTGAAGACACCGACGTCGACCGCTCCAAGCCCGAGCTGGTCGAGGCGGTGCTGGAGGGGATGCGCTGGCTGGAGCTCAACTGGGATGAGGGACCGTACTTCCAATCGCAACGGCTTGAGAGCTACCAGTCCCTGGCCGACCGCCTGCGGGCTTCCGGCCACGCTTATCCATGCTTCTGCACACCCGAGGAGCTGGACCAGCGTCGCCAGGCCGCGGAAAAGGCTGGGAAAGCGCCGAAGTACGACGGCCGCTGCCGGCGCCTCTCCGCTGCCGAGGTCGCCGCGCGCGCCAGCCAGCCGCACGCGCTGCGCTTTGCAATCCCCGAGCAGGGTGAGTCAGTCTTTGAAGACTTCGTCTACGGCGCGATGAACGTCCGCTACGACGAGATCGAAGACTTCGTGCTGTTGCGCAGCGACCGGCTGCCCACCTATCAATTGGCGGTGGTGGCCGACGACCTCGAAATGCGCATCACCCACGTCATCCGCGGCGCTGACCACCTCATCAACACGCCCAAACAGTTGCTCATCTATCAGGCGGTGGGGGCGACGCCGCCGATTTTCGCTCACGTGCCGCTGATCCTGGGCGCCGACCGCACGCGGCTCTCCAAGCGCCACGGCGCCACTAGCGTTACGTCGTATCGCGACGATGGATTTCTGCCCGAGGCGTTTCGCAACTTTCTGGCGCTGCTGGGGTGGTCGCCGGGCGACGACACCGAGCTGATGCCGACCGAGGAGCTTGTCCGCCGCTTCTCGCTTTCTAATGTCAGCCGCACCAACGCCGTGTTCGATCGCGACAAGCTGGTGTGGTTCAACTCCGAGTATCTGCGCAACCAGCCGCTGGAGAAGATTCTGCCCCGCGTCGAGGGCGAGCTGCGCCGCCAGGGGCTGTGGCGCGACGAATGGGCGGGAGAGAAGAAAGACTGGTTCGCGCGCACGGTGGACATGCTGCGCCCGCGCGCGCGCCTGCTGACCGACTTCGCCACCTGGGCCCGCGCTTTCTTCAGCGATGAGTTCGAGTACGACCCCGAAGCGGTGAAGAAGTTTCTCCAGGACGGGAAGCTGGGCGAGCTGTTGCCGCAGGTGCGCGACGAGTTGGCCAAGGTGCAGCCGTGGGAGCACGACTCGATTGAGCGCGCCGTGCGCGGCGTGGCCGAGCGCGCCGGCGTGAAGGCTGGGCTGCTCATCAACGCCTCGCGCGTGGCGCTGACCGGCCAGGCCGTCGCCCCGCCGCTGTTCACTACGATGGAGCTGCTGGGCCAGCCCCGCGTCGTCTCCCGCCTCCAGCGCCTCGTCGACTCTCTGCCCTCCCTGTAGGAAAAACATCGGCGGGACACAAGGTCCCGCCCTACACACAACCAGAGCTGATGTAGGGCGGCAGCTTGCCTGCCGCCGCTTCCCTGCCTCGTTGAGTTCGCGGATAATGGCGGGCATGAAAGCCAAGGGGAGGCGCGGGAAAGGGAGCTCGCGTGAAAAGAAGAAGCCGGCTCGCCCTGAGCCAGCCGCAGGTAGGCGAAGGGGCGCTCACACCAAGCCCTACACCTTCCTCGACCATCCGGCCGATGTGGGGTTCGTTGCCCGCGGGGAGCACCTGAGCGATCTGTTCGAGTCGGCCGCGGCGGCGGTGCTCGATTACGGCTGGGAGCTTGACTCGGTTCGGGAGCGCGAGCAGGTGGACATCCGCGCCCGTGCCGCCACGCTGGAGGATTTGCTTTTCTCCTGGCTGGCCGAGCTGGTCTACCTCGCCGACGCCGAGCACTGGGTCTTCAAGCGCGTCAGCGTCATTCACCTTGAGCCGCCGCACGTTTCTGCGCCCGAGGGGAAGGCGTTGTGGGAGATACGCGGCAGGGGCCACGGCGAACGCTTCGACAAAGCCCGCCACCACGCCCGCACCTACATCAAAGCCGTCACCTACCACCAGCTCGAAATCAACGAATCGCCCGAGGGCTGGCAGGCTACCGTTTTCCTCGATGTTTGAAGGCAACCCTTCAGTATCGGCATTGCCTATCTTTAGCCTAGAATACGGCAAGTTGCGCGCTGGAGGGCGCCGAATGAAACTTCGTCCCCGGGCAAATCTCATCGCCGCGCTTGTCCTGCTAGTCTTCTCGCCTGGTGCGGTTGAAGCCTGTTCGTGTCTGGTCGGCAAACCGACCTGCCAAGCCTACTGGGAATACCCTGTCGTATTTCTGGGCGTCGCCGCCGAAGTGAAGCCGATCACGCAGAAAGCGAAGAACTTCGAATGGATACAAAGCTACAAAGTACGCTTCTCTGTCGTCGAGTCCTTTCGTGGCACTGACGGCCAACAGATCGAAATAAGAACGGGCTCCGGCGGAGGCGATTGCGGATACCCGTTTCAACAGGCCGAGCGTTACCTAGTGTATGCCTACCGTGACGACAAGACTGGTGAGGTTCAGACGGGAATCTGCACACCCACTCGCCCGGGCTCTCGGGCGATAGACGACCTCGCCTACATCCGAGGCCTAGGCAAGAAACAAGATGGAGGGCGGATCTTCGGAACCGTCACGCGGTTTCAGTGCGAGTTTGATGGCCCCTGCCTGCCCTTTCGACTGGGATTTGAAAACGAAGCCGTCCTAAGTGTACAAGGAGGCGGGGGAACCCCGCTTCGCGACATCACAGTACGCGCAACTCGTGAGGGAAAGGGTTGGGAGGCAAGGACGGATTCCGGCGGCAGGTACGAGATTGCGGCGCTTCCACCTGGGAAATACACAGTCACATCTAGCCTGCCTTCCAACCTCGTCAACAAGAATGAAGAAATCGAGGTCTTCGAGAGCAGCTGCGCTCAGGTAGACTTCGAAACCCAATCGGACGGCCGTATCCACGGCCGATTGTTGGACTCTGCTGGCGAGCCTGTGAATTCCGTTCCGGTCATGGTTGTGGAAGCCAGGGCTGATCCAACTGATTGGCGACTAAAGAACGAATCGGACTTTACTGAACCAGATGGAACATTCAATGTCGGGCCTCTCCCGCCTGGCCGGTATTTTGTGGGCGTTAATGTGGGTGACCCACCGTATGACGCACGCCCATTCCCCAAGACTTTTTTCCCCGGCGTCTCGCAATCGCAGCAAGCAACGGTGATCGAATTGGGCGATGGCCAGAAAGTGAGCAGCTTGGAATTGCGCGTGGAACGGCTCCCTCTGGTGGATGTAGAAACCGTTGTTGTCTGGCCGGATGGACGACCCGCCAGCGGCGCCTATGTCTATCTCCACAATCAGGAATACCCAGACTCTGAAATCGTTGGTTCGGCCGTCAAGCCCACCGATGAGTCGGGGCACATTACACTCAAAGCGCCCGCGGGTTTTCGGTATTGGGTTCATGCGTACGCTAGAATTGGGTATCGGAATGAAGCTTGCGCAGAGCCCGCCCAGGTCAGTGCGATAGGCTCGGTGCCACAGATAACCCTAAGCCTTACCCATCCAAGTGACTACTGCACCGGGGCTGAGAGCAAAGCCCTGCGTAAGGCCAAGTCGAAATAGCCCGACGGGTGGCAGGCCACCGTCTTTCTCGACGTCTAGCCGCGCGCGTTACGGTTTGGACTTGGGAGCGCGGAAGTGGAGCGGGTCTCGGAGGTTCTGCCACTCGCGATAATAGTAGAGTGCGGTCGGCCGCCTCTCGGTGAATCGCAGCTTCTTCAGAAACTCGATTTCCTCTTTGGTGGCCGCACCGCTGAGCGAAGAGTCCCGAAGGAATTCCTTGAGCCCGGGCTCTTCCCCGGAAGCGGGCTCGGGGCTCTTCTCCACAAACTCGAACCGCTTGGCGTCCCCGGGCGCCAACCTTCGGTTCAGCACGACCTCGATGGCAAAAGTCGCCAGGTCAATATCCCAGGACTCAATCAGCGGGTCCAGGAAAGCGACGCAGTTTTCGGCCGAAAGCGCGAAGATGTCCGTGTCGAGGAACTCGAGAATGGTCACCCGCGTCTGCTCATAGCTCCGGCCGCTGACACGAGCGACGAGGCGGAGCCAGTTCTCACTCTGCAATTCCTCCTGGGAAACTCGCTTGACCACATCCAGGAGCTTTTGCGTGACCAGGCGCTCGAGTTCGCCGAAGGGCTGCTTCTCAAAAATGGCCCGCACTTGGTTTTTCTTGTCCGGCTTGCATTTGCGGAGAATCAACTCTCGAACTTCGTGGAACAGGGGCGCGGGCAGGTCTCCGAGTTGTCTCTTCAGCTCTTCCCTGCGCTGTGCGGCAGCCA
>JAXIPK010000247.1:0-4462 GCA_045402975.1 Acidobacteriota bacterium | reverse complement strand
CATGCCCACCGAGACCAAAGGCGCGAAGCTGGTCGTTTGGGGATTCATTCTTGCAGGGCTGCTGATGATCGGGGCGGCGATCCTGCCGGTGTTCAAGGGAGGAGAATTGAACGCCGCTTTCCTCGCCATCGGCGCTCTGTGGCTGATTCTGGGGGCGGCAATCTGGAAGAAGAAGGGCGCCTGAGAGCGCCGCCTAACGCGTGAGCCAGTAGTAAATCACATACAACCAGGAAAAAAAGCCGTGCACGATGGCCCAGAAGAGCGACTTGTGCAGGCTCCAGGAAATCGCGATGGCCAGCGCGTTGCCGAAGCTGATGCCGGTGCGGACGACTTCTGTGTGTACGGCCATGAGTCCTCCTCAGTTGTCTTATAGTTGGATGAAGACGTCGGCCCCCTCGACCCGGGTGGGAAATGCCTGAACGGTGGCGTCGAAGGTGATGCACTTGCCAGTGGCGAGCTCATACTTGCAGGCTTCGATGGGGCACTGCACGAGGTCGCCGAAGAGGTCGCCCTGGCTGAGGGAGCCGTCGTCGCGCGGGCAGGTGTCTTCCAGCGCGTAGAACTCCCCGTCGAGGTTGAAGACGGCGATGGCGAGGCCGCCGACCTCAACGCGCCGGCCGCGACTGGCGGGAATGTCGCCGACCGCCGCCACCTTCACCCATTCGGCCACGCGCCACTCCTACTGGGGTTTCTTCTCCGCGGCGGCAGGTTTTGCCGCCGGTTCCGGGCCGATCCGCTCGATGGTGACCTTGTTGATGAGCACGGGCCGGAGCGGTTTGTCGCTCGGGTCGCGCTGCACGTTGCCGATGGCCGTGGCTACGTCCTGTCCTTCGATCACTTGACCGAAGATGGCGTGCTTGCCGTCGAGGTGCGGCGTGGGGACGGTGGTGATGAAAAACTGCGAGCTGCCGGTGTTGGGGCCGGCGTTGGCCATGCTGAGGCGGCCGGGGCGGTCGTGTTTGAGGCCGGGTCCGAACTCGTCCGGGATGTTGGCCGCGATGCGGGCGCCGCCGTTGGGCAGGTGGGCGCCGGTCTGAATCATGAAGTTGGGAATCACCCGGTGGAACATGATGCCGTCGTAGAGCGGCTTGCCGGTAACCGACTGCTTGGTTTTGTAATCGGTCCACGCCTTCTTCCCGGTGGCGAGGTCGACGAAGTTGGCCACCGTCTTGGGCGCTTCCTTCTCAAACAGTTTGACGACGATCTTACCCATCGTCGTGTCAATCGTGGCGTAGAGGCCGGGCTCGCGCGCCGCGGCCGGCTTGGCGGCCTTTCCTTTCTCCTGCGCCGACGCCAGGCCCAGGCCCAGCACAAGACAAAGCATGACAGCGAGTTTCTTCATCATGGTTTCTCCTTTGAAGACCAGCAAAACAGAGTAGCGCGAGGAGTGCAGAGTGGCAAGAGCGTCACTTCGTCGCCGAGAGTTTGGCTGCCACCCGTTCCACTTCTTCCATCACTCGGAGCGTATTACCGCCGAGGATTTTCTTGATATCCGTTTCGCTGTAGCCGCGGTCGAGCAGTGCTTGCGTGATGCGGGGCAGGTAGCTCGCGTCGTCCATCCCCTCGGGCATCCAGGCGCCGTCGAAGTCGGAGCCCAGCCCAACGTGGTCGGCGCCGACGAGCTTCACGGCGTGGTCGATGTGCTCCACAACCTTTTCCCACGAAACCCGCGGCAGCCGGGCGCGATATTCCTTTTGCAGATTTTCCTGCGCCGCCAGCAACCCCTTGGCGTCGCCGGCGTACTGCTTCTCCAGTGCGCTGTCCTTGGCGCGATACTCGTCGTTGATCTTGGCCACCGCCACGCGGAAGTCTTCGTCGAGGAAGCCGATGTGGTAGTTGATGTGGACGACGCCGCCTTTGGCGGCCAGCGCTTTGATCATGTCGTCGGTCATGTTGCGCGCGTGAGAATTGATCGCGCGGCAGGAGGAGTGCGAGGCGATCATCGGCGCCTGGCTGACCGCCAGCGCGTCGTAGAACGACTTGTCGGAGACGTGCGAGATGTCCACCATCATTCCCAGGCGGTTCATCTCGCGGACGACGTCCTTTCCGAAGTCGGTCAGGCCATTGTGCGCCGCCTTGTCGGTGGAGGAGTCGACCCAGTCGTTGTTGAGCGAATGGGTCAGCGTCAGGTAGCGGACACCCAGCCGGTGGAAGTCGCGCAGCAGCCGCAGGTCGTTGGCGATGGGCGTGCCGCCTTCCATGCCCATGAGCAGAGCAACTTTGCCGTCCTTGTGCGCGCGGCGCACGTCGGCGGCCGTGGTGGCCAGCACGAGCTGGTCGGGATGCCGCCGCACCTGTTCGGCGACGCTGTCGATGAGCTGCAGGGCGCGCTTGGTGGCGGCGTCTCCAGTGTAGGTGCGCATGTTGATGTAGATGGACATGAAGCCGGCATCGAGCCCGCCTTCTTTCATCCGCGGCAGGTCAATGTGGCCGTGAGCATCGCGAGGCGCGAGGTCTAAGTTTTCATCCAGCAGGCGTTGCGGCGTGTCGATGTGCAGGTCAACGACGATGGCCTCGCGGTGCAGGCGCGCGGCCCGCGGCGAGACGTCACCCGCCCCCAGCGTCAGCGGGAGCAGGAACAGCCAGGCCCAAACGACGGAATGAATTCTCCTCTGCATGCACACGCCTCCTCGGAAAGCGACTCGCAAGTTGGACTCTCGCGGGCGGGACAGGGTTGCTTGAGTTTCTGCCGGCCGAACCCTCAGTACTTGACCACCACCAGTTCGTCGTTCATCCGCACCCAGCCCGTGCCTTTCCACAGCTCAGTGTGGCCCTTCACCTGCACCCACTTGCCCTTCTCGGCCAGGATGACCACCCGGACCATCGACGGCACCAGCTCCACCGCATTCCCGCTGGCCTCCGCCTCGGAGAACACCGGTACCGTGCCTTCAAAGTCGGGCGCATTGCAGTTCTTCATCATGAACAACTGCCCGGGCTGACCCTGGCTGCGCAGCTTAGCCCGCTCTTCCTTGTCCGGCATCTGGATGTTGACTTTGGGGTCATTGAAGAGGATGCGGTTCTTCACCTCGTCCAGCCGCCAGACGTTGCAGTTGGCGGGCTTGGCGGCTTGTACCTGCGCCCCGGCCGGCGCCAGGACGAGAGGCAGGAGAAAGGCGGCGCACACCCAGGCGCGCCGGAGTTCCAGGTTCTTCGTCATTGCTGCTCCCTATGCGGTTCGCAGAGTTTGTCTGCGCACTCGTAGTCCGCGGGAACAGTGATCGTGAGGGCGGATTCGTCGCTGTCGAATCCGGTTGGCTGCGCTCCGCTGCTCCCGTGGCAGACCTGAATAAACCGCAAATCGGAGAAAAAATCAAGAGCATTGAAGGAGAATTATTCTCCGAGCGGCGCGGCGGTTGCCAAGCGCGGAGCGGCCTGCTACGATTCGGTTTCCGGCTGCGCGCCACTTAGCCGAACCGACGCGCGGCGCACGACCACAACCAGCGGCGAGCCTGAAGTCGGGGAGGACTGCCTGCGATGTACCGAGGTGGAGCAGGGCACTGGGCCTGGATCCTGCACCGGTTCACCGGCCTGGGCGTGCTGCTGTTTCTCCTGATTCACATTCTCGACACCGGCCTGGTGCTCTTCGGGCCCGCGGTCTACGACCGCGTGGTGAAGATCTACACTCACCCTTTGTTCCGCGTCAGCGAAGTGGGGCTGGCCGCGGCCGTCCTCTTCCATGCCCTGAACGGCATTCGCATCACCATCCTGGATTTCCGGCCGGAGCTCAGCGCGCGGCAGCAGGAGCTGTTCTACGGGGTGATGGTGTTGTTCGCGGTTCTGTTTCTGCCCAGCGCCTATCTGATGCTGCGGCCGTTGTTCTAGGAGCGAGCGTGGCGGAACTGAGCGCAACAGGCGGGCGGGTGAAGCCGGGGAGCGGGCTAGAGCTCTACGCCTGGTTCTTCATGCGCGTCTCGGGAATTCTGCTGCTGGCGCTGGCGCTCGGGCACCTCGCCATCATGCACCTCATCCACAACGTGGACGAAGTGAACTTCGCCTTCGTCGCCGGCCGCTGGGCCAACCCGCTCTGGCGGCTTTACGACTGGCTGCTGCTGATGCTGGCCGTTCTGCACGGCTGCAACGGCTTGCGGGTGGTGGTGGACGACTACGTCCATTCCGCCGGCTGGCGCATGGTCACCCAGGTCACCGTGTTCGTTGTCAGCGTCCTCTTTCTCATCGCCGGTTCGCTGGCCATCCTCATCTTCAATCCCGCGATGGGAAGCTAGAGCGTGCAGACGACCTTCCACAAATACGACGCCGTGATTGTCGGAGCCGGCGGCGCTGGCCTGATGGCGGCGGTCAACCTGCGAGGGAAGAGCGTCGCGGTGCTGAGCAAGCTCTATCCCGTGCGCTCCCACACCGGCGCGGCCCAGGGCGGCATCGGCGCGGCGTTGGGCAATGTCGAAGAAGACCACTGGGAATGGCACATGTTCGACACCATCAAGGGTGGCGACTACCTGGTGGA
>JAXIPK010000009.1:0-1953 GCA_045402975.1 Acidobacteriota bacterium | reverse complement strand
GGCCCGACGTGCAAGTCTGAATGACGGCCTCGACGTCTTTGGCGCAGGCAACGCCGCATCGCCGCGTTTCTCGCCGAGCCCATCCAGGGCGTCGGCGGCTTCATCACGCCGCCGCCGGAGTAGTTCAAAATCGTCTTCAAGATCGTCAAGGAATACGGCGGGGCGTTCATCGCCGACGAAGTGCAGACCGGCTTCGGGCGCACCGGGAAGAAGTGGTTCGGCATCGAACACTGGGAGGTCGAGCCCGACATCCTCACCAGCGCCAAAGGCATGGCCAACGGCGCGCCGGTGGGCTTCACCATCACCACGCCCGAGCTGGCCGATGCCTTTCAGGGCCTGACCATCTCCACCTTCGGCGGCAACCCGGTGACCGCCGTAGCCGCGCGCGCTACCGTGGAGGTCATTGAGGAAGAGAAGCTGCTGGAGAACGCCCACACCGTCGGCGCCTACTTCCGCCGGAAGCTCGAGGAGCTGCAGCAGAAGCATCCGCTCATCGGCGACGTGCGCGGGATGGGGCTGATGCAAGGGCTCGAGCTGGTCAAAGACAGGAAAACGAAGGAGCCGGCCGTGCCCGAGCTCGCACAATTGATGGAGCGCACAAAGGAAAACGGCCTGCTCATCGGCAAGGGCGGGCTGCTGAACAACGTGGTCCGGCTCTCGCCGCCGCTCAACATCGGCAAAGCGGATGTGGACGAAGGCATCCGCCTGCTCGACAAATCGTTCGCTGAGATTCGATAGGAAGGAGAGCACGCAATCATGGCTACTGCAACGCAAGTGAAAACAGCAGAGGTTTGCCCGAACTTCATCAATGGGCAATGGGTGAAGTCACGTTCGGAGGGCAAGCTGCCGCGGTTCAACCCGGCCGACATTGACGACATCGTCGGCCTGGCGCCGCTCAGCACACGCGAGGAAATGCGCGAAGCCATCGAAGCCGCCTTGCGCGCCTTCCCTGCCTGGCGCAACACCCCCGCCCCCGTGCGCGGCCGCTCCGTAATGCAGGCCGCGGAAATCATGCGCAACGAGAAGGACGAACTGGCGCGCCTGATGAGCCGCGAAGAAGGCAAGACCGTCGGCGAAGCGTTGGGAGAAATCCTCCGCACCGTGAACATCCTGGAGTACACGGCCGGCGAAGCGCGCCGGCTGACCGGCGAAACGCTGCCCTCCGAGCTGCCGAAGAACATCGTCTACACCATCCGCCAGCCGCTGGGCGTCGTCGGCCTCATCACTCCCTGGAACTTCCCCATCGCCGTGCCGGTGTGGAAGATTGCTCCGGCGCTGGTTTGCGGCAACACCATCGTCTGGAAGCCCTCCGAGCTCACGCCCTTCACCTCCCGCTACGTCGTGGACATCTTCGCGCGCGCTGGTCTGCCCGCAGGTGTACTCAACATGGTCAACGGCGCCGGCGAAGAAGTGGGCGACGAGCTGGTCGCGCACCCCGATGTGCGCGCCATCAGCTTCACCGGCTCATGCGAAGTCGGCTCGCTCATCAACGCCAAAGCCGCGCGCACGATGAAGAAAGTCCAGTGCGAGATGGGCGGCAAAAACCCTGTCGTGGTTATGGCCGACGCCGACCTGGAGCTGGCCGCCGAGTGCACCATAATGGGCGCCTTCGGCTCCACCGGCCAGCGCTGCACCGCCACCAGCCGCGTCATCGTCGAGAACTCCATCGCCGACAAGTTTGTCGGCATGCTGGCTGAGCGCGCCCGCAAGCTCAAGGTCGGCATAGGAACCGAAGCCGGCGTCAATGTCGGCCCCTCGGTGGACGAAAACCAGTTCAACAAGGTCCAGGAGTACCTCGAAATCGGCAAGCGCGAAGGCAAGCTGCTCTGTGGCGGCGCGCGCCTGAGCGGCGGCGCCTACGACCGCGGCTGGTTCACCGCTCCCACCATCTTCGACCACGTCTCGCCCAACGCCCGAATCGCGCAAGAAGAAATCTTCGGACCCGTGCTCTCC
>JAXIPK010000359.1:0-4535 GCA_045402975.1 Acidobacteriota bacterium | reverse complement strand
GCAGCCTTTGCCGCCGTCACCGGCTTTTATCCAGATTTTGGCTTCGTCAATGAACATTTGTGGCTGGAGAGAAGAATAACGGAAAAGCCCATCAGCTGGAAGGTCGGAAGGAACTGACTAATCAGCGTTGACGGCGGCCGGCTCGCTCGCTTGCTTCTGCGGCGCCACCGGGGTGGCCGCGCCATCCGGCCGCACGCTGACGAAGCGGCCGAGGCGGCCCTTGTCTTCGAAAAGCACGGTGCCGTTGGCCAGCGCAAACAAAGTGTCGTCCTTGCCGCGGCCGACGTGAGCGCCGGGCTTGAGCGGTGTGCCGCGCTGCCGCACCAGGATGGAGCCGGCGTGCACCCACTGGCCTTCGAAGCGCTTGACGCCCAGCCGTTGGCCGTGGCTGTCGCGCCCGTTGGTTGAGCTGCCCTGGCCTTTCTTGTGTGCCATGCCGTTACTCCGCTTCCTTTTCCTTGGCGCTGATCTCGGTGATCTTCACCGCGGTGAACAGCTGGCGGTGTCCGCGATGAATGCGGTACTGGCTGTTCTTCTTGAACTTGAAGACGTGGATGCGCTCGCCCTTGCCCTGGTCGACGATGGTGCCGCCAACCTTGGCCTTGAGCGTGGGTGAGCCGGCCTGCAGGTCGCCGTTGTCGCCGATGGCCAGCACGTCGAAGCTGACCTTCTTGCCGACTTTGCCGTCCAGGCGCTCCAGGCGGACTACGTCGCCCTCGGCCACGCGGTACTGCTTTCCGCCACTGCGGATGACTGCATACATGGGACTTCCCATCTCCAAAGGCAAAATTCATTATAGGCAGAGGGGTCGGAAACTGTCAATTGGGGCGCTGACCTACGCCGGCCGAGCCTCCAGCCGCCGGACCACCACTGCCGTCATGTCATCGGCCTGCCGCGTACCGGCGCCAAAGCCGCGCACGTCGGCATCCAGCCGGGCGATCAGCATGCTGGCGTCCAGCCCAGTGTTCTTCAACACGAATTCGCGCAGCCGCTCAGTGCCGTATTGCTCGGCGTCTCCCGGCCGGGCCCATTCGGTAAAGCCGTCGGTCACGAACAACAGGACATCACCCGGCTCCATCCGGCGCGATTGAGGCGCGCCGTAGTCCTGGTCCTCCAGGATGCCTAGAGGGGTGCCGTCGGTCGCGAACTCTTCGACCCGCCCCTCCTTGGCGTGAAAGTGCAGAATCGGCCCATGCCCGGCCGAAAGCAGCTCAAACTGACCAGACTGCGGCTCAACCACCATGACGGCGAAGGTCACGAAGCGGCCGGCGCTGACGTCGCCATGGAGAAGTGTATTAACCCGGCTCAGCGCCGAGCGCAGCTCCGGGCCTACCGGAACACAGGCGCGCGCATAGGCGCGGCAGACGGCCATCAGCAGGGCCGGCCCGAGCCCGTGGCCGCTGACATCGGCGATGACGATGGCCACACGGCCATCGGGGAGGATCTGCCAGTCGTAGTAATCCCCGCCGGTCTCATCGGCCGGACGGTTCCAGCCAGCGATGTCGAAGCCCGGGACCAGCGGCGGCTTCTCCGGCATCAGCGCCTGCTGAACCACGCGGGCGATTTGGAGCTCGTTCTGGACCAGGTCAAGCTTGCGCCGCGTCTCGGCCTCGCGCAACGAGGCCAGGAAGTACCGGCGAACCTCAAGGCTCACCTGCGCGGCCGCCACGCCGGTTAGAAGCAGATAGACCGGATAGCTGAGGTAGTAGGGGAGATCGCCGGCCGGGAGGGTTTCTCCGGGACGCATGGCCAGATGCAGGAAGAGAGCCGCATGGCCCGCCGCACATACGACCCCGGCAAGCAAACTTAACCAGGGCCGCAGGCGCAAAATCGACACGACAATAAAAACACCGTAGAGCAGTATCACCGGCGCCGTGAGCAACTCAAGCGGGTCAAGCGGAGAGAACTCCTGGAGCATCAACAGCGCTGCGGTAGGAACAAGCGATTCCAGCACGGTCGTCAGGCCCCACAGCCAGGTCGGCAGCAGGAGGCCGCGCTGGTTGGCGTGCCGCACCAGGACTCCCAGCGAGACAGCGTAGCCGGCCACCACCGCCCAGAGGACAAGAACCGTGACGAACAGCTTCTGGCCCCCCATAGCCAGTCCGCCCAGCTCGTGCCGTAGCACGGTGAAACCGAGGGTGGCGGCGAGTACCACCATCAGCAAGCTGAGTCTCCGCCCTTCGCTTTGCTGCAGTCCGAGGTGAAGCGAACGGTTGTCGGCCGTCCCTACGTTCGGCGAAGTATCAGGATGGGGTTGCATTAGCGTGCTGGGCTTCGGCAGTCTATCCTCAGCGCGCCCAACATGCCAGTGTCGAAACGGTCAGACTCCGGCCGTTACCTAATCGGAAGTCGCCGACCGTGGAGGAGAAGAAGCTAGGTGCGCAGGAAGCGGCGGAACTTGTCGGGACGAGCGTCGTAGCGCGGAAAGACGGACTTGATATCAGGGGCGCCGAGGTGGTGGACAAGGGCTTCGGCGAGGACGTCGCGGAAGTCGGTGGTGAGCGCCAGGTCGCGGCCTTCAAAAAGCTGGTCGCGGTCGAGCCCCGGCCACTGGCCGTAGACCTTGCCGCCGGCGACCGAGCCACCGACAACGAAGATGGCGTTGGCGTGGCCGTGGTCGGTGCCGCGGTTGCCGTTCTCGGCGGCGGTGCGGCCGAACTCGGACAGCGTGACGATAACCACGTCCTGCATGCGGTTGCCGAGGTCGCGCGTGAGCGCGGCAATTCCGCCGCCGAACTGCCGCAGCAAGTTGGCGAGCTGGCCTTGCGAGCCGCCTTCGTTGACGTGGTGGTCCCAACCGCCGACTTCGGCGAACACAATCTCGATGCCGAGGTTCGACTTGATGAGCTGCGCCACCTGCAGCATCGTCTGGCCGAACGGTCCCTGCGGGTATTCAACACCGGCGGCCGGGCGATACTGCGCCGGGTTGACGCTGCGCAGCAGGTCGACCGCTTCAAAAGTCTCCTTCGCGGTAGGCGCCAGCAGGTTGTCTCCGGAAGCCGCGTAGAGCGATGCCAGCCCGTCCTCCACCATGTTCGTATAGCTCCCGGCCTCAATGCCGAACCGGCTGACATTCGGCACCGCCAGCGCCGGCGCCGTGCCTTGCAGAATGCGCGGCAACTGCGAAGTCAGCGAGACGCCGCGAAACGCCGAAGGCTTCTCCACCGGCGCCGACTGCAGGTAGCGGTTGAGCCAGCCGTCCGCGGTGCTCTTCAGTCCGGGCGTACCGGACTCCATGAAGTCCTGGGCGTCGAAGTGCGAGCGGGTGGAATCCGGCGAGCCAGCGGCGTGCACGACCGCCAACAGCTTCTCGTCGTAGAGCTGCTTGAACGGCTGCAACACCGGGTGCAAGCCGAAGTGCCCGTCGAGATCAATCGCGGCCTGCTCGTCGCTCTTCTTCGGCCGGGGGATGGCGATGGTGGGCCGCAGCGAGTAGTAATCCTTCTCGCCGTGCGGGATGACGATGTTCAGGCCGTCGGCGGCGCCGCGCTGGAAGATAACGACGAGAATCTTGCCGCGACCGGCGACGGCTGCGGCGGCGCGCGTCAGGAAGCTCGGCACCGCGCTCAATCCCACCAGCGCAATCCCGCTCGACTTCAGAAAAAACCGCCGCGTTAATCTCATCGCTTCCTCCTACCGCCGCTGGAAGTCGGGCGAGGCCAGCAGCCAGCCCATCGCCAGCCGCGTCCGCCCTTCGGGCGTCCCGCTTGAAGCTTTGGCCAGCTCGGCTTCAATCGCTTTGCGCGTCGCCTCGGGCAGCGGACGGCTGAGAAGCTGCTCGCCCAACCTCGCTACTAGTTGATCTCTCGAAACCTCTCCGGCGGTGCGCGGCAACTCCACCTGCACGCCGGGCAGCCGGTTCGACGCCAGTCCCATCGCCACTTTCATCCGGTTGAGCAGCGCCCCGGTCGAAACCCAGGCGTCGGCGGTGTCCTTGTAGCCGGTGGGCGGCTGCGCGCCATAAAGCGGCTGGCCGAGCTCGCGCATCGCCACTACTAGCCCGGGCGGCAGGTCGGCCACCTCGGCATCGGTGGCGCGCACGGCGGCGACTACGAACTCGAAGGGTGTCTTGACCTTGGCGTTTACCGCCTCGGGCGCCCAGAATTCCTCCGAGCTGAACATGGTTTGCAGCACGGCGCGGATGTCGCCGTCGGTGGCGGTGAAAGTCCCGGCCATCTTCTCCACCAGCGAGGCCGGCGGGTTGTCGCTCACGAAACGCCGGGCCAGCTTGGTGGAGACGAAGCGCGCCGTGGAGGGATGCCGGGCGACGATGTCGAGCACGCGCTCGGCCTCGCGCTGGCCGCTGTTCTTGATGGTTTGCCCCAGCACGGTCTTCGAGCCCTTGTCGTGCAACTCGTCCACATAAACGAACTGCTGGCCCATCAGCAGCGGCGTCAGCGACCAGCCGGTGAAGCAGCGCGCCACTTCGATGATGTCCTGCTGGGTGTAGCCGCCGTCGACGCCGAGGGTGTGGAGCTCCATCAGCTCGCGAGCGTAGTTTTCGTTCAGCCCGCGGCGGCGCCCCTGCTGCTGTT
>JAXIPK010000003.1:0-4313 GCA_045402975.1 Acidobacteriota bacterium | reverse complement strand
GGTGCCCACTGACCCCTGGAGTTTCCAGGACTACCTCCGCACGCAGATTCGCGTGCTGGAGAGCGATACGATGGCGCTTTCTTCCTTCGGGCTGCGGAACTCGGGCTCGCGGTCCAGCCGCAGCGTACCGATGGTCAGAATCGCCATCGTATCGCTCTCCAGCACGCGAATCTGCGTGCGGAGGTAGTCCTGGAAACTCCAGGGGTCAGTGGGCACCGTGCTTTCCCTCATCAGCGTCGAGGGGTTCTCGCGGTCGATGGCCACGCGCACCACCGCCTCGTACATCTTCGGCAGGCGCAGGGACACCAGCAGCACCGTGAGTACCGTGGTCAGCACGAAGAGGAAAATCGTCAGCCGGTACTTGCGCAGCACGCGCAGGTAGTCGCGCAGGTGAACCTGCTCGAATTCGAGCGTGCCGCCATATTGCGACGGCATGGACGCGGTCGAGGGCTGAATGCCCGGCGCCTGCAACCGGTCGTTTTCCAGGCGCGCCAGCTTGTCTTTGGGTTCCATCGTTTAGGCTCGGCTCCGCGCCGGCTCGGATTCGGGCGCGGCGGCTTCCGAAGTCTCACGCTCCAGACGCAGCAAACTCTCCTCCAGCGCGGCGCTCAGTGCCCGGCCCAGTTCCTCCAGAGGCAAGCTGGACTCGGCGGCCTGGGGGGCGCGAGCCAGCACCAGCCGGCCGCGTCGGGAAAGCGGCAGGCTCAAGCGCCAGTCGCCCCCGGCATCTTCCTGGGAAGCGCGCGCGGTCCAGGAATCGAACGGGAGCCCGAGCGCCGCGGCCTGCTGCGGTCCGAGCTGCACCTCCACCAGGTCGAGCTCCAGCGCCGCGAGGCCGGCCTCGAGGCGCGCCTTGAGCTCCTCCGCGCTCCTCGCCCCTCGCACCGACTCCGCCACTTCCTGCAAACGGCCGCGGGCGGCGTGGATCTGACGGTTGAAGGCGCGGCCCACCTCCACAAACTCCGGGTAGCTCAAACGCCGTAGACCAATCCAGCAGGCGGCGATGAACAGCAACAACACCATGGCGGTGAGAAAGTTGTGGCCGCGCGCGATGAGGATGCACCCCAGCGCCGCCAGCGCCGAGAGCGCATACAGCACCAGCACTGCCTGCCGCGGCGTGAACCCCAGGGCCAGCAACCGGTGGTGAATGTGCTGGCGGTCGGAAGTGAAAAGCGGCTGGCCGCGCAGGTAACGCCGCAGCACACTCACCGCCGTGTCCGTCACCGGCAGCGCAAAGGCCACCAACGGCGCGGCGACCGCAATCGCCACCGTGGACTTCTGCTGCCACACTACCGCCGAGGCCGCCAGCAGGAACCCGATGAACAGGCTTCCGGAGTCGCCGAGAAAAATCGTGGCGGGACTGAAGTTGTGCCGCAGAAACCCGAGCAAGGCGCCGGCCAGCGCCAGCGTCATAACGACGACGATCTTGTCGTCCACCATGACGGCGGTAACGGCAATTGCGGTGGCGGAAAGAAACGACACGCCGGCCGCCAGCCCGTCGAGCCCGTCAATCAGATTGAACGCATTGGTCACGCCCACCAGCCACAGCAGCGTGACGGGAATGGAGAACGCCCCCAGGCTGACCACCGCGCCCCACGGCGTCGAAAGCTTCGAGATGTGCACGCCGGCGGACACCAGCCAGAGTGCGGCCCCCAACTGCACCGCCAGCTTGGCCCAGGGGTTCACTCCCCAGATGTCGTCGGCAATCCCCAGCAGCAGAATCAGCGTCGCCGGCCCCCACAGCAGCCACAGCGTCGGCAGCTCGGCCCGAAACTGCTCGGTGACAAGGTTGTTGGGGATGAACAGCGCCAGCAGGGAGAGCAGCAGAGCTGCATAGATCACCACCCCGCCCAGCCGCGGGATCGGCCGCCGCTGGTGCGGCCCGGCGGAGAAAACGGAGTCGAGCAGCCCGTGGTGAGTCAGGAGACGGCGAAGCAGCGGCGTGCTTAGATAGCTCAGTAGAAAGGCCAGAACAAAAAGAACAGTATAAGTCTTCATTCCCCCTGGAGCCCTTCTCGCCCAACCACTTCGACCGGAAGAAACGTACTCGCCGTGCGCCAGTGTACGCAGCGCGGTAGCGCGGTGTCAAGGCAAGAGGGGCGCAGCGGGACAAATTGGCCGCTGCGTCGGGCCAAGCCGCTGGGTTATAATCCGGCGTGTTTGCGCGCCAAATGAAGGTCGAAGTGGTGCTCGACGGCCAGCGCCGGCCCTGCCCGCTGGAGTGGCTGGACAGTTTCTGCATGCGGCGCTTCACCGGCGAGGCCGCTTTCGACGACACACTGCCGCGCGCCGACGGCGTGCTGGAGGCCGGCTACCGGGTTGACGCCTCGCGCCTGGCGGCGGAGATGGGGGACTGGCTGACGAAGAAGAAAGGCGGCGGCAAGCGAGTGCAAGTGGAAATCCGCGAATCGGAGAGCGCAGCGCAATGAAAAACCATCTGGGCGAACTCAACCCTCCTCCGCGCATCCTGCTCGGGCCCGGCCCCTCGAATGTCGATTCGCGCGTCTATCGCGCCCTGCTGGCGCCGATGCTCGGCCACCTCGATCCGGAATTCCTCCGCGTGATGGACGATGTGCAGGTCCTGCTGCGGCGCCTCTTCCAGACCCAGAACCGCCTGACGTTCCCGGTCTCCGCTACCGGCAGCGGAGGGATGGAAACCGCCATGACCAACTGCCTGGAGCCGGGCGACACGGCAGCCATCACCGTCGCCGGCCACTTCGGAGCGCGCCTGGCGGAAATGGCGCGGCGCGCCGGGGCCGAAGTAATCGCGTTGGAAGCGCCGGCGGGAGCTCCCGTCGACCCGGAGCAGGCGCGCCGCACGCTGCGCGGAAAAAAGATCAAACTTCTCGGCGTGACACATGGAGAAACCTCCACCGGCGTGCTGCACGACCTCGACGCCTTTCGCCGGGTCGCCGACGAGTGCGGCACGTTGCTGGTCGTCGACGCCGTCGCCACCGCCGGCGGCATGCCGCTGCACGTCGACGAGCAACGGCTGGACGTCTGCTTCACCGGCTCGCAGAAGTGCCTGAGCGCCCCGCCGGGCCTGGCGCCCTTCACCGCCGGGCCGCGCACGGAAGACATGCTGCGCGCGCGCAAGAGCACCGTCACCAGTTGGTACTTCGACCTCACCACCATCATGAAGTACTGGGGCGGCGAGCGGACGTATCACCACACCGCGCCCATCTCGATGGTCTACGCGCTGCGGGAAGCGCTGCGCATGGTGGACGAAGAAGGCCTGCCGGCGCGCTGGGAGCGCCACCGCCGCAATCAACAGGCGCTCATCGCCGGCCTGGAGGCGATGGGGCTCGAGCCACTAGTGCCGGCGCCGCAGCGGATGTGGACGGTTACAACCGTTCGCACCCCCGGCGGCACGGACGAAACTCGCATCCGGCGGCGTTTGATGGATGAGTTCAACATCGAAATCGCCGGCGGCCTCGGAGAGCTGAAGGGCCGCGTCTGGCGCATCGGCCTGATGGGAACTTCCTGCACCGACGCCAACGTTTTCACGCTGCTCGGCGCGTTGGAGAGAATCCTTCCCGAAGAAGGCTTCAAGCTTCCTGCGGGCGCCGGCGTCGCCGCCGCGGCGCACTCTTACTCCCAATCCCCCGCCCCCGCGGCAACGACAACCTAGAACGGGTTCGAAGGGTTCCCGCGGCTTTGCGCTTGACCTCGCGCTGGCGACAAGCCTATAGTCCGCCCAGTTTCCCCGGGTCAAAAAAAGAGGCTGAGGTGCAACCATGAGAACAAAAAGTCTTGGGCCATGGCTGTGTCTGTTGATCCTGGCTTGTTCGCTGACCGCGCAGGCGCAGAGTGTGGATTGCAACAACCCGACCAGCGTGGCGCCGGACGGACGCACGCTGTCGGGCAGCATCCCGGCCATGACCACGTTCTGGTTTTCGGTGGCGGCCCGCGGGGCTTCCAGCTACGCGGCCGAGGCCAACTACCCCACCGCGGCCGATAGCGCCTTTCCCGACCTCAACGCCTTCGCACCCGGAGATGTGCAACCGGGCTGCTCCGGCGCCAGCTCCCTCAATCCGCGCAACCTGATGCAGTTCGACCCGGTGATTCCCAACGGCAACCGGGTCAGCGTCACGGCCGCCAGCGCCACGACAATCCTGGTTGGGGTGACCAACTCGTCGATGCAGGCGCGCGACGTCACCGTGCGGGTATCGGAGACCACCCTGTTCAACCCCCTGTGGAGCACCTTCGGAGGCTTTGAGACCTTCTACCGGGTGCAGAACACGGGACGGGACACGCTGAACGTCACCCTGCGGCTGATCAACGATGCGGGGACGACGGTGGCGACGCACAAC
>JAXIPK010000075.1:0-7118 GCA_045402975.1 Acidobacteriota bacterium | reverse complement strand
CGACGCCTGGTTGGACGCAATCGAGTCCTGCCACAGCCCGCGCCGGGTGAAGATGTGCGACGGCATGTGCAGCGCGTGCGGCGCATCGGGCGCAATCTTGGCGTAGGCGCGCGCCGCGGGCAGCGCCTGCTCCGCCAGCGGCGGATAGTCATAGCTGTGGATGATGTAGTGCGCCACGCCGGGATGGTCGGGCTGCTGCACGAAAATCTTTTCCAGAATCGCCCCCGACTTCTTCTGCCGCGCGTAGGTCTTGTCGGCCGGCGACCAATACGCCGTCCCCAGCAACGACAACGCGTAGAAAATCGCCGCTTCCGAGTCCTCGGCGTGCTTCCGCTGCACTTCCTCCATCGCCTTCTCGTAGGCCTGCAGCCGGGCGAGATGCTCGACCTTGTCCGCGATCTCGTACATCTTCGCCAGCGCGTTCACGTAGTCGCGCTCGCGCTCCGTCTTTACCAGCCCGCGCGCCTTTTCCAGCGCCGCCTGGCCCGCCTCCACGTCCGCCGGGCTCAGCTTCGTCCACAGCGGGTGGAAGCGGCTCATCGCCACGCCCCAGTAAGCCATCCCGCACGCCGGCTCTCGCTGCACAATCTCGGCGAACGCTTTCTCCGCCACCGGATACCAGAAGGAATGCAGCATCGCCACCGCGCGGTTGAAATCGTCCTGCACTTCCGCCGTGCACGACGTCGGAAACGCCACCTGCCCCAGCTTCTGCACGTCACCCGACTCGTGCTGGTGCTGGTGCCCTTGCGCCCACGTGCCCGTCGCCATCGCCAAACACATCGAAACCATAATGCCGAAGAATCTCAGATGAAGTTTCATGGAACCCTCCGTCGGGACACTATTCTGGCACAACCGCAGCGCAACGTGAACCCACCGGCAGCACAGGACGGCGGGAGACAAGCTCCCGCCCTACAGCGGCCGCGATCGGAGCGACGCTCGTGTAGGGCGCCAGCTTGTCTGGCGCCGTCTCATGCGGTTGCTGGGCGTCTGAGCGGCGGCGCCGCAGGCAGCGTTACCAACTGGTGGTGGCCGAAGGTCAGCACGTCGGTCGGGCAGACCTGGATGCAAATCCCGCAGCCGATGCAGCTCGAGTTCCACATCCCGAAGCTCTCGCCCTTCACCGCGTGCCGCATCACGTCCACGCCCACCTCGCAGTAGCGCGTGCACAGGTTGCAGGTGATGCAGCGGTGCTTGTCGGCAGAGATCTGGAACTGGCTTCCACCGGCGCTTCCGCGCCTGCCCTTCAGCTTCCGCAGCCCCCACTCAATCGCATTCATCCAGCCCACCACCGGGCACCAGTAGCGGCACCAGATTTTCCCGCCCATGAAAGCGTAGAGCGCCACCGGAATAATCGCGATTAAAAACAAATCCACCGTGTACTCATACACGCGGCTCACCGAGACGCCGGCGATGGAGAAATCGCGCCCCGCCGCCACCAGCACCGTCGCCACCGCCGCGAACCCCGTCACCAAGTAGAGCTGCCGCTCCTTCTTCGTGTTTCCCACGCCTTTGGGCGAGTAGTGCCGCCACGAGTCGCCCAGCGTCTCCGCCAGCCCGCCGCAGCCGCACACCCAGGTGCAGTACTTCTTGCCGTGGAAGTACACCGCGACCGGCATCGCCAGGAACACCAGTCCCAGACTCCACCACCACCAGAACGCGTTCGCCTGGAAATGCGGCAGCGTCACCGGACTGAACACCAGCGGCCAGGGGTAGAGCAGGCCCCAGGCCCGCCAGTCCTTGACGATGAACAGCGGCACCAAAAAAAAGAAAACCGCCTGAAAGAAAATCAGCGACGCGAGGCGCAGCGTCTGCTGCCCGCCGTAGCCCTCCAGCACCCGCCAGCGCAGTTTCTTCCACCGCAGAATCGCCCGCACCCCGAACGCCGCCACAATCACCGTGTAGATGAGCGGGTAGAGCGACCCCAGGTCCCACTCATTTCCTGGCAGCCCCAGCCACTCCGGCGCCGTCAACATCACCACGCCCGGCATGAACTTCTTCAGCAGATAGAACGCGCCCACCGCCACGATGCTCAGGAGAAACAGCGCGTAGCGCTTCCAGTCCCAGTCACGCTCATAAGCGATGTGAATCTTGCGGAAGAAACCGACCGGCAGCTCGGTCTTGTCCACGCCCAGCATCGCGAAGACGAGGTCATTCTTTACTCGCAAGGCTGGAGCTTGCGGGGTCTCGAGCACTACCGCGTCCCGCTCCACCTGCTTGATGCGCGTGCCGGGAAGATGGTTCACGCGAGCGCCGGTTACCGCTTCCACGGCTTCCCGCTGCGCATCCTTCAAGTCAGCGGCGGAGTGGACGAGTGTGACGCGGTTCGATGCCGCCAGCGCCGCCGCCGCTTCCAGCGCCTCGTTGGTCGAGCCCACCACCAGCACGTCGCGGTCGCGCACTTGCGCCGGGTCGGGGGGTTCGTAGAAAACTTTGGGCTCGGCTTCGGCGCCGACGTCGAGCTTGAGCAGGTAGATGAGCTTGCCGATGCACAGGATCACCCGGTCGCACACGTAGCTGCCCTTGTCGGTTACGACGCGGAACTTGTCGGTCTTCTGGATGTCGGTAACGGTTTCGCCCAGCCGGACGTTGAGCGAGCGCGCTTGAAGCTGCTCGCCCCAGATGTCGAGCAGGTCGCCGGTGCGCACCGCCGCCATCGCCGAGGGTTCCTGCCACCACAGCTCGCCCCGTACATCCTTGTCGCCCGTCGACGCATAGAACAGCGGCTTCGACTTCGCCCAGCCGTGCAGCGTGGCAAACAGCCTTTTCTTCTCCAGCAGCAGATAGCCCGGCTGACCGCCGAACTTTTCTCGCCCGCGTTTTTCAAACTCCAGCGCCGCGCTCACCCCCGCCGGCCCGCCGCCAAGGATGATGACGTGCGCGTCGCACGGCGGCCTGCATTTCAAATCCTGGCCGAGGATGTGACGCGCCACTTCCGCGCCGGCGTTGATGGCGGCCTTGATGTCCGGCGTGCCCGTGACATCGCCGGCAAGATAGAGCCCGGGAATGGACGACTGCCGGCTCCCATCGAGTACAGGGAACCGGGGGCCCATGTCCCACACACTTCCCGGCTTGGAGAACCACTTCATGGTCGTCGCTATACCCTACTTGAGATGGACTTCCGTCCGCAAAGGATTCTGGCCAGGCCGCTGCGTTTGACAACCCGGAGCGGGCAGTGTAGTGTGGCCGCGCCTCAGGGAAAAAGCTCCTTGTAGTTCCGATGTTGTGTCGCGGCGCACGGAGCCGCCTCCCAGAGAAACCCAACAAGGAGATCACCATGAAAAGACTGTTGATTGTGGCGCTGTGTGTTTGCGTGCTGGGCATCGCCGCTTTTGCGCAAATGGGCGGCAAATCGGCGGCGGATGAAGTCATCGGCATAACCAAAGCTCAGTGGGCGGCGGAAATGAAGAAGGACACCGCCGGCGGGATGAAGAATGTGGCCGAGGACTACACCGAATTCAACGGGGATGCGGCTACACGCATTGAAAGCAAGGCGATGGCCACCCGCTTGGGCGAGGCTCAGGCCGGCGCCAGTGGCGGATTGGTGGCGGCGGAGATGCTCAACCCCAAAGCCCAGGTCTATGGCGATGTCGCCATCCTCAGCTACAACTACCTCGGTGTGGCCAAAGACAAGGACGGCAAGACTGAAACCATTCGCGCCAAATCCACCCGCGTCTACATGAAGAAGGACGGCCAGTGGTGGCTGGTGCACGCCAACTTCGGCAAGGATTAGCCAACCGCAGCAGAGATAAGTACGGCGACGAACCCCCCGGTGGGGATTGAGAGAGGATCCGTCGCCGCACAAGACCCAGCGGGTTTCCCTAATACAAATCTAGGGCGAATGAGCCGCTGGGAAACCAGTTGCCTATGGCGTCGCCGCGCAGGTATTGAAGTCAATCCGCGGCGCTGTTGCCGTCATTCCAGCCGTCACCGCTATCGCCGTCGTGGTCATGCTGGCGGCGTTGCAGGTGAAGGCCGGGTCCACATCGGCCTTGACGAAGAAGTTCACCGGCGGCCCCGCCGGCGCCGTCGTTCCCACCCGCGGGTTGCTGGCGGGGACGAACAGTTTGTAGCTGTCGCAGATCGAGCCCGCCGGAGCCCCCACCGGGCAGGTGTTGACGGCATCGGTGAGCGCGGTCGGGTCCGATTCAATCATCTCCGCCGGCAGTGTGAACGTGGGGACGATTACCTTCGTGGCCCCGCTCGGCCCGGTGACTTCCTGCAAAGCAAACAGCGAGAAACCCACGTTGGTTCCGCTGGGCGAGCTGGTGATGTCGCCGGTAATCTGCGCCGGGGTGCTGGGGGCACCTTCCTTGATGAGCCCGATGTTCCCCAGAGCGGTTCCGGGCATGGCCCCAAAGATGACGGTGGCGTTGTAGGTCGCCGTCACGCCGACCGCGTTGGGGTCGGGCACGATGGCCGTCGCCACAATCGTGAAGCCGCCCGCCGGCACCGGCTGCGGTACCGGGCAGAGGCTGAAGCTGCCGTTGGAGCCCGCCATGATGGTGTCAATGATCTTCGGGTTCTGCGGATCGCTCGTATCCTCGATGAACACCTGGACCACAGCGTCCGCCGGCAGCGGCGCGGTCGTCCCGGTCATCGGATCCGTCACTTCCACCACCGTGCCGCCGATGGTGTCGGCGGTGGTCACTTCGCCGGCCCGCAGTGTCGGCTTCAGGCGGAACTCCCCGTTGCCCTGCTCGACCACTGACAAGCAGGCGTTGAAGAGGATGCTGATGTCCGCCGTCTGGTTCGCCTCCAGCATCAAGCCCCCGCCGGCAATCTGCCCGGGCGGAATCTTGATGCCCGTGTTGGCCTGGCTGGAGAGCAGCAGCTCCTGTTTGGGGCCGTTGTCGTCCATCAACTGCACGCAGTTGAACACGTTGTTGAGCGGCGAACAGTTGTTGGGATTGGGCACGGGATTGTTGCCCGGCGCGCTGTTGGCCAGCAGGTGAATGCGGACCTGCTGGTACTTGCCGGCGGGCAGCGCCGTAGTCGAACCCAGCACCGAAAGCAAGCAGCCCGTACCGGGGATGTTCAACAGGTCAATCTGCTTGGGCGCACTGGTCAGGTCCACCAGCGTCACCCAGCCCGCTCCATTGCCTTCCGCCGTGCTGGACATGTGCGCCCGCACCTGAGTGACCGTCACCCAGATGTGAGAGAACTGTCCCGCCGGCGGCTCGCAGATGGGCGGGTCGCTCATGCTGGTGGTTACCGTGCTGGTCACACCGGCTCCAGTGGACGGCGGAGGTTCGTTGCTGCTGCTGCAGCTCACCAGCGTTAGGACCAACCCAAGACTCATCAACACCGAGAGAATCACCCAGGGCCTGAGGAACAACCTATAGGAGTACGGATTCATAGGTACACCCACCTTTTTTGAGAATGGCCCCCCTGAAGAATTAGACCAATTGCAACGGATTGCTTCAATGGGAACATAGTCCTATTTTCGCGGCTCAAAGGTCAGCGGGCGATCGAGCTCGAGCTCCAGCCGCGTGTTCTTTTGCAGCACCAGGGGCTTGCTGCCGCCGCTGAGCGCGCCCACCAGCGCGCCCGCCCCAGCGCCGATGCCGGCGCCGATGGCGGCTTCCTTGCCGCCGCCGGTGACGGCGCCCACAGCCGCGCCCGTTCCGGCGCCCACGCCGGCGCCGATGGCGGTGTTGCGTCCGCGGTTGCTGCCCTCGGCGCGGATTTCGCCCTCGTCGCTGGCCTTTTTCTTGACGTTCTTTTCCCCGTGCACGCCGACGACGGTGGCGACGATGGGCACCTTGTCGCGCCCGGTGTCAATGGTCTCGAAGCGCAGCAGCAGCCGGCTCTTCTCGACGTGCGTCACTCGCCCCTTCAACTTGGACCCGGCCTTGATGTAAGCCCCATTGGAAGCATGGACAGGCTCGAGGGTGCGAGCTTCGAACTTCTTGCCCACTTTCACTTTCTGCGCATCCAGCTTGGTTCGCAGCTCCACCAGGAAGCGCGTGCCCGCCGGGACTTCCGCCAGCGTCTCATGGCCGGCGTGCACCGGCGCTCCCAGCAGGGCCAGCAGCACCGCCAACGCAGGAAGGATTGCTCGCTTCGTCGTCCGCATCGGAACCTCCTCTCGCCCCTGACTTCCGGCGCCCGCTTGCAGGCCGCAGGCGCCGGAGTCAGGTTGGCTTATGAAAGGCGACCGTACTACTGTTGTGGACGCGTCCAAGCCAACTGCTTGGGCGCGGCCACATAGCCGGCCACGCGGTTCTTGCTCACTTCGAACACCACCAGCTCGACCAGTGCCCCCTTCTCTCCCGGATAAAACTGCACCGGCTCATAAATCGTCCGGTCTTTCTTTTCCACCGAGCGATCATTCATCAAGACAACCAGGGTGAACTTCTGGCGCTTGGTGTCGACCTTGGTGACTTTGATGGACATTTCTCCCACGCGGGAGAACGCCTTGGACTTGGCGAGGTCGAACTCGAAGTAATCGCGTTCACCGCGACGCCTGAGCTCCGCCAGGTCTTCGCGGGTGGTGGCGATCAGGCCGCTCTGCACGCCCAGGTCGCCCACCGCGCTCTGCAGCGTGCCCTTGACGCTCTCCAGATCGGTGGAGACCGTGCTCAGGCTCGTCTGCTGTTGCTGGAGTTGCTCGGCCAACGCGGCGTCGGCCTTTTCCTGCGCCTCGCGCGCCTTGCGCGCCTGGGCGCGCGCGGCTTCGAGTTGCTTCTGGGTTACGCCGACCTTCTCGGCCGTGGTGCTGAGGTCATCGCGCACCGTGCCGACGCGCTCTTCCAGCTCGGCGGCCCGTGATTCCACTCCGGCCACCTGCTGGTGCAGGCTCTCGCCCTGCGTCGCCAGCTCCTGACGGATTTGCTGCTGCCCGTAGGCCACCCACACCAGCAAACCCGTAAGGATCAGCGACCAGACAACCAGAATGACCGTACCGCGAGAAGGACTCGAGGAAGAAGAATAGCTAGTCGGGACTCTCTCCGGATTGCTCTCGGACATACTGCACCTCCATTATGAATGGATAAAATGTATAAAGCCCTTTCACAACTTGTTCTCGATGCCGGGTGCGCCGCGCGGGTTGCCAGCCGGCTATGAACTTTGGGAGATTGAAACCTCCCGCCGGCAAGGGGTGGCGGGACGGCGCCCCA
>JAXIPK010000025.1:0-3459 GCA_045402975.1 Acidobacteriota bacterium | reverse complement strand
CCTGCAGGCGCCGGCGGGACAAGTCGGGGCCGCGCCCTCGCCGAAGGACCAGGAATTCACCTACACCGTGCGCGCCCCCGGCCGGCTGACCACGCCGGAAGAGTTCGCCAACATCATCATCCGCGGGACCGCGACCGGCGCCCAGATCCGGATCAAGGACGTGGGGCGGGTGGAGCTGGGGGCGGAAAACTACAAGTCGTTCGGGCGTCTGGACGGCAAGCCCGCCGGCATCATGGCGGTCTACCTGCTGCCCGGCGCCAACCAACTCCAGGCCGCCCACACCATCTACGAAACGATGGATCGCGCCAAAGGGCTCTTCCCGCCGGATGTGGAGTACAAGATTGTGTACGACACGACGCCGGCGGTGGAGGCTTCTATCGAGGGGATTGTTCACACCTTCTTCGAGGCGGTGATTCTGGTCACTCTGGTCGTGTTCATCTTCTTGCAGAACTTCCGGGCGACGATTATTCCGCTGCTGACCGTGCCGGTGTCGCTGATCGGGACCTTCATCTTCTTTCCGCTGTTGGGCTTTTCGGTGAACACGCTGTCGATGTTCGGCCTCATCCTCGCCATCGGGATTGTGGTGGACGACGCGATTGTCGTGGTGGAAGCCGTGATGCATCACATCGAGCACGGAATGACGCCCCGGGACGCAACGGTGCAGGCGATGAAGGAAGTGTCGGGGCCGGTCGTCGGCATCGCGCTGATCCTTTCTGCCGTGTTCGTGCCCGTGGCCTTCCTGGGCGGGTTGACCGGGCGGATGTACCAGCAGTTCGCGCTGACGATTGCCATCTCGGTGCTGTTGTCGGCTTTCAGTGCACTGTCGCTTTCGCCGGCGCTGGCGGTGCTGGTTCTGCGCCCTCCGAAGCCGGCCCGCGGACCGCTGGGGAAGTTCTTTGCGGGTTTCAACAAAGTGTTTGACCGCTCGACGAGCGCCTACGTGGGAGCGAGCCGGCTGCTGGTGCGCCGCGCGTGGTTGACCGTCATCATCGTGGCGGGGGTGGCGGTGGGAGCGGGACTTTTCGGCAGCGCGCTGCCCTCCGGCTTCGTCCCTGAGGAAGACCAGGGAGTCTTCTCCATCAACGTGCAGCTTCCGCCGGGCGCCTCGCTGGAGCGCACCAGCGCCGTGCTGGCCCAAGTGGAACAAATCCTGGCCAAGACAGAGGGCGTTGACAGCTACGATGCGATTGGCGGCTATGGAATCCTGACCAGCTCCTTCCAGCCCAACTTCGGGTCGTTTTTCGTCCGCATGAAGCCGTGGGAGGAGCGCAAGACGAAAGAGCTGCACGTGCGGGGCATCATGGCGAAGCTGCAACGAGACCTGGCCAAGCTTCCGGAGGCTGTGGCCTTCCCGTTCAACCTGCCCACGATTTCGGGGTTCGGAGCCTCGGGCGGCTTCAACTTCATGCTGCAGGACCGCAGCGGGACGTTGACCGTGCAGCAGCTCGGCGAGGAGGTGCGGCGTTTTCTGGAGGCGGCGCGGAAGCGGCCGGAGCTCGCCAACCTCTTCACCTCGTTCAACCCCGACTACCCGCAAGTCAAGGTGGACCTCGACCGCGAAAAAGCCCGGAAGCTCGGCGTCCCGGTGAACGAGGTGTTCCAGGCTTTGTCGTCGGTGATGGGCGGCGCCTATGTGAACGACTTCAACCGCTTCGGGCGCCTCTTCCGCGTGTACGTGCAGTCCGAAGCCGACTACCGGCGAAAGCCGGAGGACATCGGCGAGATCTACGTGCGCAGCAACACGACGAACGACATGATTCCGCTTTCAACGCTCTTAGACATAACTTCGAACCCCGGCGCGGAGGTCACTTACCGCTTCAACCTGTTCCGGTCGGTTGAGATTACGGGGATTCCTGGTTCTGGCTACTCCTCCGGAGAAGCGCTGGCCGCGCTCGAGGCCGTCTTCACGGAGACGATGCCTCCCGAGATGGGCTACGCCTATTCGGGCATGTCGTATCAGGAGAAGGTCGCGCCCCCCGCAGGGCCGACCTTTGCGCTCGCCATTGTGTTCGTGTTCCTGCTGCTGGCGGCGCTCTATGAAAGCTGGCGATTGCCCTGGGCGGTGCTGCTGGCCTCACCGCTGGTGGTGCTGGGATCTTTATTCGGGGTCTGGCTGATGGGCTACGACAACAACGTCTATGTGCAGATCGGCAACATCATGCTCATCGGTCTGGCGGCCAAGAACGCAATTCTGATCGTCGAGTTCGCGAAGGCCAAACACGAGGAAGGGATGCCGCTGGAGCAGGCGGCGCTGGAATCGGCTCGGCTGCGCTTCCGGCCCATCCTGATGACCGCCTTCGCCTTCATCCTCGGCGTCGTGCCGCTGATGATAGCGAGCGGCGCCGGGGCCGCCTCGCAAAACGTGATGGGGACGGCGGTGTTCTGGGGGATGCTGGTGGCGACCGCACTGGGTGTATTCCTCATCCCGGGCAACTTCGCTTTCGTCGAAGGACTGGGAAGGCGGAAGCGCCCTTCCGTTGCATTGACTCCGGCAGAAGCTTCGCACGAGGGAGACGACTGACCGTGCGCCTTCTTGCTCGCCTGGGCCTCTTCGTTCTTCCGCTGCTGGTGGTGTCGGCGTGCACGCTGGGCCCGCGCTACAAGCGCCCTCCGGTCGCCACGCCGGAGACCTGGAGAGAGATAGAAACCGCCGAGTCCGCCAGCATCGCCAATACGCCCTGGTGGGAGCTGTTCCAGGACGAGCAGCTCAAGAAGCTCATCCACACGGCGCTGGCCGAGAACAAAGACCTCAAGATTGCGGTGGAGCGCATCACCGAAGCGCGCGCGCTGTATGGCTTCACCCGCGCCGACCAGTACCCGAAACTGGACCTCGGGGCCACCACGGGCGGCATCGGCATCAGCAGCGGCAGCCTGACGCACCCGCCGGAAGGCGGCAGCAGCACGACGACCACCGACATCCATGTACTGGGCGTGGATCTGGCGTGGGAGCTCGACTTCTTTGGCCGGCTGCGCCGCGCCACCGAGGCGCAACGGGCGGAGATGCTGGCCACGGAAGAGGCGCGCCGCTCGGTGGTGATCGCGCTGGTTGCCGATGTGGCCCGGGCCTACATGGAGCTGCGCAGCCTCGACATTGCCTTGGAAATCGGCCGGCGCACTCTGGTTTCACGCGGCGAGTACATGGAACTGGCGAAAGTGCGCTTCGAGGGCGGAATCACCTCCGAGATGGACTGGCGGCAATCCGAGGCCGAGTATCACCGCATAGAAGCTTTGGTCCACGATCTCGAGCGCCAAGTCAGACAGAAGGAGAACGAGCTATCCGTACTGGTGGGCCACAACCCGGAATCTCGATGGGCAGGGGCTGCTCATCCACGCGGCGGCCGCGGGGAAGCGCTTCGGGGTTGTGGCCCACCAGTACGGATAGCTCGTTCTCCTTCTGTCTGACTTGGCGCTCGAGATCGTGGACCAAAGCTTCTATGCGGTGATACTCGGCCTCGGATT
>JAXIPK010000126.1:0-5354 GCA_045402975.1 Acidobacteriota bacterium | reverse complement strand
GCCGCGGCTACGTGAGCGCCGACCGGAACTTCGACGAAGACCTGCCCATCGGCTACATCCCGATTGACTCGGTGCACTCGCCGGTGCGCAAGGTGAACTACACCGTCGAGGCAGCGCGCCTGGGCCAGATGACCGATTACGACAAGTTGAACCTGGAAGTCTGGACCAACGGCACCATCAAGCCCGGCGACTCCATCGGGCTGGCCGCCAAGCTCCTCAAGGACCACATGAACATCTTCATCGCGTTTGAAGAGGAGAAGCCCAGCGAAGAGGAGCGCGCCGAGCGCACCTTCGACGCGCGCCAGGAATACCTGGGGCGGTCGGTGGACGAGCTGGAGCTTTCCGTGCGCGCCTACAACTGCCTGAAGAACGCCAACATCCGCACCATCGGCGACCTGGTGCAGCGCAGCGAGCAGGAGATGCTGCGCACCAAGAACTTCGGGCGTAAGTCGCTGAATGAGATCAAAGAGCTGCTGCAGCGGATGAACCTGCAACTGGGGATGAAGCTCGACGAGCACGGCCGCATCGTGTGGCCGCTGCCCGAGTCCGCCGCGCCGGCCGAGGGCGAAAGCGCTCCGGCGCCGTCGCTCTAACCTTTAACCGGGAGACCGTTCATGAACCACCGCCGCGGGTACCGCAAGCTGGGCCGCAACTCGAGTCACCGGCGCGCCACGCTGCGCAACCTGGTCACCAATCTGCTGGAGCGCGAACGCATCACCACCACCTCGACGCGCGCCAAGGAGCTGCGCCCGCTGGCGGAGAAGATGATCACGCTGGGCAAACGCGACACGCTGCACACCCGCCGGCAGGCAGCGGCTTTCCTGACCAGCCCGCCGGTGGTGAAGAAACTTTTCTCGACCCTGGCGCCGCGCTTCGCCGACCGTCCCGGGGGCTACGTGCGCATCATCCCCATCGGCTGGCGCCGCGGGGACGGCGCCGACGAAGCCATCGTCGAGCTCCTCGGCTCCGAGCTCAAGCCCAAGGCCAAGAAGGAAAAGAAAAAGAAGGCCGAACCGGAAGCGCCGCAGGCACCCGAAGCCTCCGCCGAAGGCAAACAGGAATCGTAGGGAATCAGGGTTTGGACGGGGCAGGGCCTTGCGCCCTGCCCTCTTTCTTTTTTCTCGGACGCGCATAGATCACAACCAGCGCCAGCAGGAGTCCGAGGCTGTCCCAGCCGATATCGACGACGGAGCTGCCGCGGCCGCGCTCGAAGAGCTGGTGCAGCTCGTCGAGGCCAGCCCAGGCCGCGCCCAGCAGAAGCGTTCCTATTGCCCAGCTCCAGCGCCAGGCTGCTTCGCGGCCGCGTCGCAGCGCGCGCCAGAGCAGCAGGCCCAGAATGAAGTACTCGGTCACGTGGGCCAGCTTGCGCACGACGGCGTTGGTCTCTCGCAGCTGCGCGACCGTGTACCCCAGGGTCCAGAAATCGTTCACGGCTTTGAGCAGCTTGTAGGTAAAAGTGGTGTCGAAGCCGCGGGTGGAGAGCAAGGCAATCACCACCGCCCAGAGGATGACCGGGAGGTAGTAGCGGCGGAAATCCGTCCGAGTTGAGGAAGAGAGATTCAACAGGAGGGCGAGTGTTTGCGAATCAACGTCGCACTATTCACCGCGGTAGTTGGGCGCTTCCTTGGTGATGGTGACGTCGTGGACGTGCGATTCGCGCAGGCCGGCGAGCGTCAGGCGGTTGAAGCGAGCCTTGTGCTGCATCTCTTCGAGGGTGGCGCAGCCGCAGTAGCCCATCCCGCTGCGCAGCCCGCCGACGAGCTGCTCGACCAGCGCCGAGAGCGGGCCCTTGTGGGGGACGCGCCCTTCGACGCCCTCGGCGACCATTTTGGCGCGGCCGTCGCGGCCCGAGAGCGCGGAGCGGTCTTCGCCCGCGGCGCTGGGCTGCACATCCTGCGCGTAGCGGTCGGCCGAGCCGGCGCTCATCGCGCCCAGCGAGCCCATGCCACGGTAGAGCTTGAAGCTGCGCCCCTGGAAGAGCACGGTCTCGCCCGGGCTCTCGTCGGTGCCGGCGAAGAGCGAGCCCAGCATCACGCTGGAAGCGCCGGCGGCGCTGGCCTTGGAGATGGCGCCCGAGTAGCGGATGCCGCCATCGGCGACGAGCGGGATGCCGGCCTCGCGCGTTGCCTTGGCGCACTCGGCGATGGCGGTGACCTGTGGGACGCCGGCGCCGGTGACGACGCGGGTGGTGCAGATGGAGCCCGGCCCCACGCCGACTTTCACCGCGTCCACGCCCAAGGCGGCCAGGTCGCGCGCGCCCTCGTAGGTGGCCACGTTGCCGGCCACCAGCTGGGTTTCCGGCAGGCGTTTCTTGATTTCCTTCACCGCCTCCAGCACGCGCTCGGAGTGGCCGTGGGCGGTGTCAATCGCCAGCACGTCGACGTTGCGCTTGGTGAGCTCGACGGCGCGCTCCAGGTAGTCGCCCGTCGCTCCCACCGCGGCGCCTACGCGCAGCCGCCCGTGCTCGTCCTTGGCGGAAATCGGATACTGCAGTTTCTTCTGGATGTCTTTGACGGTGATGAGGCCCTTGAGCTCGTAGGCGCCGTTCACGACCAGCAGCTTTTCGACGCGGTGCTGCATCAGGATGTTCTCCGCCTCTTCCAGGCTGGTGCCGACGGGGACAGTGACCAGGTTGGTCTTGGTCATCACTTCGCGGACGGCCTGGGAGGTGTTCTGCTGGAAGCGCAGGTCGCGGTTGGTGACGATGCCGACCAGGCGCGGGCCGTTGGTGACCGGCAGGCCGCTGATGCGGTACTTGGCCATCAGCTCGAGGGCTTCGGCGATGGTGGAGTCGGGCCGGATGGTGACCGGGTCGACGATCATCCCGCTCTCGGAGCGCTTCACTTTGTCCACTTCCTCCACCTGGCGGTCGAGGGTGAGGTTGCGGTGGATGATGCCGATGCCGCCCTGGCGCGCCAGGGCAATGGCGAGGCGCGACTCGGTGACCGTGTCCATCGCCGCGCTGACGATGGGGACGTTGATGCGGATGCGGCGGGTGAACCAGGTGGTGGTGTCGACTTCGGCGGGCAGGACGCCGGAGCGCCCCGGCACCAGCAGCACGTCGTCGAAGGTCAGCGCTTCCGGTGGAATCCCCTCCAGCATCGCGCGGCACTCCTCGCCTGAATAGATTCCGGCCCCGGGTGGCTCTGCCTGCAGGGAAAGAATTCGCGCCCGGTGCCGCTTCCGTTCTAAGGACTCATTGTAGGCCGCACCCAGCGCAGGCGTCAATCACGAGTCGCGATGCAGACGGGACGAAGGATCGCCGGACTTATTGGCCGCTCTTGTCTTTCTTTGACCTGGCGTCCCCGTGCTCGCCCTGCACGCGCTGGGCGCAGGCGGTGCAGATGCTTTTGTCCGACGGCTTCCCGCACAGCATGCAAACCGGCTTCTTTTGGTCCGTCATGGTGCCCATCCTAGCCGGTGACCTGGCCAGCGTCAACGCCAAACAGCCGGTTGAAACTCTGTGGTGCTAGAATAGTAGGCTCCCATGCGGACCGCGCTTCGTGCCTCGTTGTCGGTTCTGCTGGCAGCCTTGCTGGCCGTGCCGGGGTTTGCGCAGACGACGCCGGCTCGCGCGCCGGCGACCCCGCCGCAGGCGGCTGCGACCACCCCGCCGCTTCCTCCCACGGCCCCCCGTCGAGTGCAATTGCAAGGGCCGGCCAAACAAGTGTTCGAGCGACTGGGGCAACTCTTCGGGGTCAAGCTGGTCGTGGACGAGCAGGTATCACAGCGGCCGATTGACCTGCGGATGGACCAGGCCGACTTCATCACCGCGCTGCGGGCGACCGCGCAACTTTCGAACTCCATCTGGGTGCCGCAGCCCGACGGCTCCTACGTGGTCGCCCCCGACACCAAGGAGGCGCGCGACCGCTACGATGCGCCCCTTGAACGCATCTACGACCTGCCCGGCGCCACGCCGGAGGAGCTGGCCGAGATCGTCCGACTGCTGCGCGAGATTCTTGACATGCGCGACATCCGCCCCGATCTCCGCTCCAGCACCATCACCATTCAAGACACCGCCGTGCGGCTGGCGGCGGCCGAGCGGTTGTTCGGGGCGATACAGGACGACCCGGGCGAGATTCAGATTGAGGGCCTAGTGCTGGACGTTGACCGCGACAAAGCCCAGGCGTACGGCATTCTGCCGCCCGACCAGGTCATCGCCGTGAACGCCGGCGCCGGCGGGCTGGCGCTTTCCTCCTCCTCCACGCTTCAGGATTTGATCAACAACCTCCAGTTCCTCCTGGCGGCGGGGGTGCTGCCAAACTCACTGGTGGGCCTGATTACACAGAGTCTGCTCGCCGGCGGGGGACTGCCGGGCTTCGTGCTGGTGGGGGGCGGCGCCACCACCTACGCGCTGTTTCTGCCGGGTGCGGTGCTCAATCTCCAGCACCTGGCGACCTCGACGCGTTCCTGGCGGCGGGTCGACCTGCGGGCCCGCGAGGGCAAAGAGGCCACGCTCTTCATCGGCGACCGCTTTCCCATCGTGACCGGCATCTACACCTCGACCTTTGCCATCCCCTCCGACTTGCTCCAGCTTCCCCCGCCCGCCCAGCAGTACGAGCAACTGGGGCTGAAAGTCAGCGTCACGCCGCGGCTGCACTCGCGGGACGAGATGACGCTGCTGCTCAAGCTGGAAGACAAGCGGGTGGCGCGCGTGACCCCGGAAGGACTGGCCGTCATCTCCAACCGCACACTGGAGCAGCAGGTGCGCCTGAAGGAAGGCGAGGCGCTGCTGCTGACCGGCATGCAGAGCAACCTGACGGAAACCTCCATCACCGGCACGCCGGGGCTGAGCGCCCTGCCGGTGATCGGGCATCTCTTCAAGCGCACGGTGCCGCACACGCAGAACAGCGAGCTGGTGGTGCTGCTGACGCCGCACATCGTGCGGCTGCCGGCGCGCCAGCGCCTGGCGATGCGGACGCTGCCGGTGGGGACGGAACGGGAATTCTCGCCGGAGGGTCCCGCGCCGGCCGCGGCGCCGACGGCACCGCCGCCCGCCGCGCCCACGCTGCCGGGGCAGCCTCCGCCGGGCCAGCCGCAGCCGCCTCAGCCGCGGCCACAGCAGCCTCAGCCGCCACAGCCTCAGCCGCCTCAGCCCCAGCCTCCACCGCAGCCTTAGCCACGCTTCAGTAGGGAAGGATTACCCTCTGCCGGTTTTCCTTGTGCTTTGTGTTTTCTCAGGTTGAAGTCGGCAGGACGACAAGCGGCTGGAAGACGCGCGGGACGATGGCCTGGGCGATGGCCACCAGTTGGTGGCGCTGGTTGAGCACGCGCAGGCGCAGGGGTTTCCACTCGTCGGTGTCGATGGGCGCTTCGAGGCGCGGCGGCTGGATTTGCCCGTCGCTGACTTCGAT
>JAXIPK010000176.1:0-7669 GCA_045402975.1 Acidobacteriota bacterium | reverse complement strand
CTGCAGCGACCGTTCCTTCCGTTGCTGGCGGCGCCGATGGGCGTGCTCTTTGTCCTCGCCAATGGGTTGCGCTTCTGGGTGATCCGCACCATGTCCTGGCACTGGAATGTGGAGGTGATGGACTCGACCAAACTGGGAGTCGTTACCGGTGGCCCCTACCGCTGGGTCCGCCACCCGAACTACGTGGGAGTTTTCGTCGAGCTGGTGGCCCTGCCGCTGATCCACACCGCCTGGCTGACGGCGCTGGTGGGTTCGGCGCTGCATGTCGTCGTCCTGCGGCGCCGCATCCGCACCGAAGAAGCCGCGCTGCTGGCCGACCCGGAGTACCGCGCAGTGATGGGCTCGAAACCGCGCTTCCTGCCTAAGCTCTCCTGACGCGAACGCGTCCCGCCGAACGCCGGGCCTCATCCCAGACCTGGGTGTACTGAAAGGTAAACCGCACCTGCTTCCGGGTCGGCTCCTCCGCCAGACGCTCGCGCATCACCGCCAGCATCTTCAAGGCGTCCTCTCGTTTTTGGCTCACGAAGCCGCCGGGCAGCCAATCCGCAAAAGCCTGGAGCTGGGAACGGGGCACGTCTTTTGCCGCTTCCGGTTGCAGAATCCTCTCCCACGAGCGATCCTGGTAGAACAAACTCTTGGCCAGGCCTTCGAGCCGTCTGCGCGCGGCGGAGCCGATTACACCCTTCCTCTCGGCGGTCGAGAGTGTGGCGCGGATATCCACCATGGCAACGGACGTGGGGTGGTAGCCGCGCTCGGCGGGCGCGTGAGCGACCGCGACTTCATCGTCGTCTTCCAGAACACCGTCGCGGTAGGCTTCGAATATTTCCCCCACTCCTTCCATCCCGAAGGGCTCGAGCTCGGCGGCGCGCAGAGCGCCCATGCTGGCGCTACCGAACACATGGATGCCTTCGGCCATCGCCCAGAGGATTTCCTTGTGCCAGACCGCCGGGACGCATTCGAAGAACCCATCCACAATGCCGATCGCCCTCGGCCGCTTGCGGGCGACGCGGTAGACGTCGCCCTGGGAGGCCGGCGGGAGGTAAACGGCCTCAAGCTCCGCCCCCGCATCGCGGGGCGTCAACGTCGGCCCGAGAAATACGTAGGCGCTCATGTCTGCCCTTCGACCGCCGCCAGCCACCGCGGGCCGGGCGCAGTCTCCATGGGAGGATCGGCGAGCTCGAGGGTGGGGATAACAACCCGAACCACCGGGAGGCCAAACTCCTCCCGCGTCAGATCAACGGCGATGGCGCTGGTGATGCCCGCGGCCTGCAGGGCTCCCAGAATCCAGAGCACATCATCGCGGAAGGTATCCGCCTGCCGGGTGGGGACGGCGCGGAAATCGCGCGTCGCGCTTCGCATCCGGGCCACGGCGCTGAGCCGCTCGATCGCGTCCGGGCAAAGAGTCAGCGCGTAGTCCTCGCGGAACAGGTCGTCGCGGGAGCCGGCGATGTAGGTCAAGCGACTCTGCGCTGCCTCGGTCAAGGCGCGCGCCAGGGCAACCTCGCGCGCGGGGTGACACCCGGAACCGTTCGCCGGCGGGACGAGGCGCAGCGGGTTGGGGGATTCGTCGGCAATCAGGCAGAAGAACGTCGGGATGCCAATGTCGCTGGTGACGTTCCAAACAGCGACGGAGACTCCGGCCCGATCAAACCGCTCGAGAAGCTCCCGGCACGCGGGGTCATCGACCGTGTCCAAGTCAATGCGGTCCTGGCTCTGGGCGTCGTCGTCCTTCAAGCCCCACAAGGCGACCGCGTCGCGCTCCACAGCTTCGCAAAGGCCATGGCTGGTGGCCTCCAGCAGATGGTTCCCCGAGGCGAGGCCGTTCGAGCTCGGCACAAAACTCCCGGCGCCCGGCGGAAGCGGCAGAGTGTAGTTCAGATACACGAGCTCATAGGGCAGCCAGGCCGGGGCGTTCTGAAACAGATCGTGGCCCTCGATCCAGAGCAAGGGCAGATCGGGATGAAAGAGGCCGTCGGTCGGGCGAAGAAGCGTGTCCACATCAACGATGGGGTGGGTGTAGCGCAGCTCTTCATAGCTGGCCAGCTTCAGCGGCAGCGTGATGTGTTCGGCGTGGTAGGCCTCGACCGATTCCATCAACGCCGAAGCCTTGGCGGCCGCCAGGTCGAGCCCCTTGCCCTGCGAAACCGCGATGGAGCGGGAGTTCGGCCGGCAGGCCATGACGACCGGAATCCCGATTGTGTCCAGGCCGGTGACGTTTGCCAGGCGGGTGATCCCCATCGCCGGCATCAGGCGCTGCACGCGCGCTACCGTTTCCTCGGGGCTGACCAGACGGTGGGTTCCGCGCAGGAAGGACTTGCGGCCCACGCTCTGAACGCCGGGGAACAGAAGCTGTGTGCTCGCCATGTGCGACGAACCTCGCGCCCTCGCTCGTGACGCTGATGGGCAACGCTCCTCGTCCGGGGTTGAGGCGGAGCCGAGGAGCATTGCCCGATTCGAGTGCTTGGCTTCCGGACTCTTCTATTAGCGCCGGCGCTTACTGGCCGCCTTGAGCTGATCCATGCTGACCATGACGGCTTTCTTACCTTTCACCATCACCGGCTTGCCGCCCACCATCACCGGCTTGGCGCCCACCATCACCGGTCCGCCGCCACCGACCATCACGGTCTTTTTGCCTTTGACCATCACCGTCTTGCCGCCGCCGACCATGACGGTCTTCTTCCCCTTGACCATGACGGCCTTGCTGCCAGGGATCATGACCGCTTTCTTGCCCTTCACCATCACAGTCTTTCCGCCACCGACCATGACGGTTTTCTTGCCCTTGACCATGACGGCCTTGCCGCCGGCCACCATGACGGTCTTCTTCCCCTTGACCATCACCGCCTTGCCACCTACCATCACGGGTCCGCCGCCAGCCACCATGACGGCTTTCTTCGGTAGAGCGCTGACCAAGCTTTCGCCTCTCAGGGCGGCGACATGCGCGCCCTTCGATTTCAGGTTCTGCCGGTTGAGAAAGCTGCGCGCTTCGCCGGTCAGCTCATCCGGCAGCCGGTACGCCTGCAGGTCTTTGTCGGGGATGTGGTAGAGAGAGCCATCGGCCCCACGAATCAGGGTGCCTTTCTGAGACATCTTTCGCGAACGGGTCGCCATTGCAACCTCCATCTGACGCTACGTCGAGCCCGACTACAGGGGTTTTGTTGCTGGAACCGCGACCATCATACACCTGGGCGGCGAAACTGCAAGAAGAACCGAACTACTCCACCGCCAGGCCGCTGCGACGCACCAGGTCGTCAAAGCGAGGATCCTGCCGCAGGCCATCGAAGGCCGGAAACACCTTCAGGTAAAGGAAGCGGTAGCTGCCGGATGTGCGGGCCTCTTCGAGCCAAGAGAACGCCTGGTCCGTATCGCCGAGACCCAGATGAACAAAGGCGATGAGAAACGGGGAGACATAAACACGCCGGGACTCGCCGAGGAGCTGATCGAGTATCTGCCTCGCCTCGTCGGCGCGCCCCGAAAGCCCGCAGGCATGGCCGAGGCTGGCCAAGTAGAACGGAGCCTGTTGAGAAAGCGAGACAGCAGTGCGGAGCTCGGTCAGGGCGTCGTCCGGGCGCTCTTGTTGCAGAAGAACCAGTCCGAGGACCTCATGGGCGATGGGAAAGTTCGGGTTGAGGGAGGTCAGCTTCTTCAAGTGCTGCGCGGCGCGGTCGTAGTGGCGCGCCTGGTAGAGCAGCCAACCCATCACCACATGGGCGACCGGTGAGAGCGGGTCGAGCTCGAGGGCGCGCTCGATTTCGGAGAGGGACTCCGTGAATCGCCCCGCCGATGCCAGGAACTCGGCATACTGCCGGTGCGGATGGGTCTCGCCGGGACCCAGCGCGATGGCATGGCCGTACTCCTTCTCGGCAGCCTGGAAATCGCGCTCGCCCTCCCAAATGACCGAAGCCAGCGATGAGTGTGCCACCGCCAGACTTTCCTGGAGCTCCAGAGCCTTCAGCAGCGCGGCCTTGGCCTGAGGAAACGCGGTCCGCGGCGGCATGCCCTCGTAGCCGGCCAAAACCAGGTAGGCGTCCCCCAGCCCGGCGTGGGCTTCGGCGAAACGAGGGTCGAGCTCGAGGGCGCGCTCATAGCACTGGATGGCCAGCTTCGTTCCCCCTTCGGTCCGGGCGTTGCCGTGGTAGCGAGCGCGGAGATAGTGCTCGTAGGCTTCGGTGTGCACCTGGCGTGTGGCGCCCAGCTGGACTTCTTCGTGCGGAGCGAGCTGGACGCGGATCTCGCCCGCGATGGCGCGAGCGATTTCACTTTGCAAGGTCAGAATGTTCTGCAGCTCGCGCTCGTAGGTTTCCGCCCAAAGATGCGCGTCGGTGCGCGCCTGAATGAGCTGGGCGGTGATGCGGACCCGGTCCCCTACACGGAACACGGAGCCCTCCACAATCGCGTCCACCTTGAGGGCGCGGGCGATTTCCTTGAGCGGCTTGCGAACCCCCTTGAATTGCATCACCGAGGTTCGCGAGGTCACGCGCAGGGCGCTGATGCGCGCCAGGGCGCCGATCAGCGCTTCCGTCATTCCGTCGGCAAAGTATTCCTTGCCGGGCTCGGGCGAATGGTCCTCCAGCGGCAGCACCGCCAGGGAACGGATGGCCGCGGGGGCCGCCGGCTTGCGCGGGCGAGGGCGCGCGACCGGCGCCGCCTGGTCGGAGGAGGAAGCCTCCAGCGCCGCGCCCACTTCGCCCGCCTGCTGGTAACGTTCCTGCGGGCTTTTCGCCAGGCAGCGTTGAATGATGGACCGCAGCCCGGCCGGCACTGACTTCGGCAGCGGGGGAAGCGGCTGGCTGAGAATGGTGGCGCTCAGCTCGTAGCCGGTGTGGCCCTTGAAGGGAAGCCCGCCGGTGACCATCTCGTAGAGCACGATCCCCAGCGCCCAGATGTCGCTGCGGGCGTCGGTGGGCGCACCGCGCAACTGTTCGGGCGCCATGTAGGGAAGCGTGCCGGGAGCCACACCCGGCTGGGTCAGGCTCTCGGTGGCGGTGAGGTCGTCCACAGGACGCTGCCTCTTGGCCAGTCCGAAATCCAGCACTTTGATCTGGCCGCGCTCGGTGACGAAGATGTTGGCGGGCTTGAGGTCACGATGGACGATGGACTTGGCATGCGCCGCCGCCAGCGCATCGGCGATCTGCTTGGCCAGACGCACGACTTCTTCCAGCGGGAGCGCCTGGCTGCCGATCTTGTGCTTCAAGGTTTGGCCTTCCAGCAGCTCCATGACGATGAAGTGCCGGCCGCCGAACTCGTCAATGTCGTGGATGGTGCAGATGTTGGGGTGGTTCAGGGCGGAGGCGGCGCGCGCCTCGCGCTGGAAGCGCTCGATGGCCGTCTGGTCCTGAAACGAGTCCTCAGGCAGGAACTTCAAGGCCACGGTGCGGCCGAGGCGCGTGTCCTCGGCCTTGTACACCACGCCCATGCCCCCGCGGCCCAACTCCGCCAGGATGCGATAGTGCGAGATGGTTTGGCCAATCACCGGGGGAATCGCCTCTCGGCTCGCATCTTAGGTCGCGCCCCCAGCCAAGTCAACGCGCCCACCGACATCACGCCGATGTGAGCTAAAGCGCTGGAAGCATGAGAATAGAAGTGGCGCGCCCGGAGAGGGGCACGTGCAATGGCTAACTAATTAGCCTTCTCGCCGTGCTTGCCAAGGCATCGGATGACTTTCTGATCCCCTTTCTCAGGCATCTTTCGGATTTCGATCCAGTAATCTTCTCTGACCTCAGGGTCGATTTCAATCAGCCCAGGGTAGAGTCGGTCCCCGCCCTTCTTCTTACAGTCTGAGATCCAATACTGCTCGCCGGTCTCACGACTTCGTACCCCAAGTGAAATGAGTGGCGCGCCCGGAGGGACTCGAACCCCCGACCTTCTGGTTCGTAGCCAGACGCTCTATCCAGCTGAGCTACGGGCGCGCGCTGAAGGATTCAGAAACATTCTAAGCGGCGCGCCAAAAGTCTGTCAACGAGCCCGCCAGTGAGCACTGTACCCAGATTCCCGAAGAGGCAGCGAGTTGTTCCAACTTGGGCGGCGAAGGGACAGTGTGAGTAAGCCGGCCGCCTAACTGGAAGTGGAGCAAGGAGTTGCCCGGAGGGACTCTGGCAAGCGGAGTGCTAAGAGAAAGGCGGAAGAGTGGCGGCTCGCGCTCTGCGGAACCGACAGATGGCAGCCGGCGTGGCGGGCGCAACCCCCGTACCCGGCTGCCTCTGTTGGTTATTCTCCCTGGTCCTTCAGCAGGCTCAGGAAGAAACAGACTCGCCAACCCCCATCCCGTCCCGAACATTCGGGACGGGACCCCCAGGAGTGGGGGTCGCCACCTTCCAATCCTATCCGTTCGCGGTTGGCGCTTCGACCCGCTCCACCAGCGGGATGCCAGCGCGACGAATCCAGTGCACCACTTCGGTTTCCTTCAGACGCGAGGCGTCGAACTCAATCCGTGCCACCTGATTCGGCTCGTCCAGCCGGATGCGGCGGATGCCGTAGTGACTTGGCAGGTCGCTGAGCTTTTTCATCTGCTCGAGCGAGAGTGGGCCGGCGTAGCGGTAGGCCACTTCCAGATAGGTCATTGAGCGCGTCCCTCAGTCGCGACGATTATACATGCGGGCTACTGCGGCTTGCGCTTGCGGATGCGGTCGAGGATGTCGCCCAGCGTCCCGCCGGGGCTGGTGGGGCTGCCGCGGCGGAGTTTCATCTCCGCGAGGCGCGCGGCGTCGAGCGTGGGCCGCGGCTGCGCGAACGTCCCGCGCAGCAGGAACGGAACCACCACGCGTCCCTGGTCATCGACGAACACGTTTCCCACCACGCTCCCTAGCAGTCCGCCGATAGGATTCTGGCTCGTGCTCAGCATCCTCTGGCTCGCCTCCTCGGTGAAGGTGGCGGTGCCCTGAAAGGCCAGCTCGTCACTGAGGCTGAAGCCGCCGGCGGCGGTGGCGGTCATGTCCGGCGCGCGCAGTGTCAGGTCGTCGGTGCGCACCCAGCCGTCGGCGATTTGGAAGTTGGTGGTCATGTCCTCGATGGGCGTGTCGCGCCCTTCATAGCGCAGCCCGGCGATCTGCCCCAGCAGCACCAATTCGCGGCTCAGGTTGATCTGCGCCAGCCGGCCGTTGACCAGCGTCAACTGCCCCTTGCCGCGCGCCGACTGCTTCATCTGCGGCGCGTCGTCGCCGACGAAGCGCACCTGCACGGTGCCGCCCAGGCGGCCGTAGAGCATGTTCTTCGAGTCGCTGGTGGCGGAGAGCAACTGGTTGGCATCCACGTTGCGCAGCAGGCCGTTGAACTCGGTGACCGGCTGGGCGCCGCGAAGGTCCATCGTCACGCGGCCGCGCCCGCCGCCTTCGTAGAGCCCGAAATCAATCGGGTCGCAGGTGACCACCTGATTGGCGATGGCCACGCTGGAAGTGAACGGAGCCATCGTGAAGGCTCCGTTGCGCACGCGATCAAACTCAATCCGGCCGCGCGCAGTGAGCTTGGCGAACCAGTCGTCTGACTTTGCCTGAGCGTGCACGACGGGGAGCGAAAGCACCCCGCTGCGGCGCTGGGGTTGCGGCGCGGGTTGCGCGGCGCCAAACAGGGCCTGCAAGGCTTCAACGTCAAGCGTGTCGCCGCGGAAGTCGAAGCGCGCGCTGGGCGCGTCGAAGTTGTCCACTCGCAGCGAGCCCCGGACACGCGCACCCGCAGC
>JAXIPK010000154.1:0-6161 GCA_045402975.1 Acidobacteriota bacterium | reverse complement strand
ACGGCCTGGAGCCGAAGAACATCGCCGAAGTCTGGGCGCGCGCACTCAGCATCGCCACCCGCGCCGCCGAGCCGGTGTGGCGCGAGCAGTCGGACATCGTGATCGAGCCCGAGGTGCGCAGCTTCGACTGGGACGACTTCGAGCGCGCCGACGAGCTCATCGCCGCCGGCGAAGTGGCCATGCAGGCGGCGCTGCCGCGGCTGAAGCGCCTGCTCGAGCCCGACGCTGCTGCCCGAGCCGCCTCCTGACCTTGGCCTTCCCGCTTATCATCGCGCATCGCGGCGAGCCCGGACGCCGCGACAATACCATCGTCGGTTTCCTGGCCGGCATCGCCCGCGGCGCGGAGTGGATTGAGCTCGACGTCCACCAGACAGACGACGGCCAGGTCGTCGTCCATCACGATCCCAGAATCGGCCTGCAAGCTCTGGCCCGGCTGACGGCGGAAGAAGCCAAGCGGCTGGCGCAACGGCGCAAACACATCGCGCTGCCGACCCTGGGTGAAGTTTTCGATGCCCTCCCAAAAGGAATTGGCGTGAATGTCGAGATCAAAGACCGGCACGCTGGCCGCGGCGTGGTGGCCGTGCTCGCGCGCCACAAGGCGGTTGAGCGCGCGATTTGCAGCTCGTTCCACTGGCCGACGATTCTCGAGCTGGCCGACCTGCGCCCGCGGGTTCGAACCGGCATCCTCACTCGCTCTCGCCTGCGCGACCCGCTAGGCGACATCCGCGGGGCGCGCGCCCAGGCTATCTTTCACAAGCACCCCTCGGTTTCCGGCAAGCAGGTGCGCGAGGTCAAGGAAGCCGGCTTCGGGTTCTACGTTTGGACGGTGAACCGCGCCGGCGCGCTGCGTCGGATGGTGGAACTGGATGTCGACGGCATTATTACCGACCACCCCGAGCGACTGGTGCGCCTCCGCGAATCCCCCAGGGGCTAAAGCCCAAGGAAGAGGACAGGCAGTCATGTCGCGGCTAAAGCCGCAACCCACAAATCATTCTTTGTGGGGCGTGCCTTCAGGCACGCCGTTCAGCCAGTGATCCATTCGGCCTTCAGGCCCTGAAGTACCTTGGTTGTGGGAGTGCCGCAGCGGTGCTATGATGCCGTTCGAGCGGGTCGAGCCGCAGCCCCGGACCCGCCGAAATCCTAGCGAGGTGTGGCCGATGAAGCCGTCCCGTCTGTTCGCCGTCCTCCTTCTGATCCTGGCAGTAGGCGTCGCCGGCGCCGGCGCGCAAACGAAGACGCCGAGCCATCCCGCCTCCGGCGGGACAGGAAAAGTTTTCCCCTATCCCATCCACAAGAAGACGCTGGCAAACGGGCTCGACGTCATCGTCATCGAGACGCCCGAGTTCAAGAGTGTGCTCAGCTACAACACGCTCGTGTTCGCCGGAGCGCGCAACGAAACCGAGAAGGGCAAAACCGGCCTGGCGCACCTGTTCGAGCACATCCTCTTCCGCCACCGCTACGCCGGCGACGACGGCGGTTATGACGACCGCATGAGCAAGCTGGGCACGCACAACAACGCCTGGACGTGGTTCGACGTCACCTACTACCACCCGCTGACCTTCACCTCCAACCTGAAGGCCACGGGCGACCTGCCGGGCCTGCTGGAACTCGAGGCGTCGCGCTTCAAAGCGCTCGACTTCACCGAAAAGATCTTCAAGACTGAAACCGGCGCGGTGCTGGGCGAATACCGCCGCGGCGCCTCGCGCCCCTCGCAGAAAATGACCGAGCACCTGCTGGCGCTGCTCTTTCCGCATCATCCCTACGGGCACGACACCATCGGCTACTACCAGGACGTGCTCGACATGCCCAACCACTACGACGCTGCGCGGCGCTTCTACGACACCTACTACCGACCGAACAATTGCGCGCTGGTCGTGGCCGGCGATGTCAAGGCTGACGAAATTTTCACCGCCGTCGAGCCCTACTACCGCGACTGGCAGCGCAAGGACGTTCCGCCGATTCAGGCCAGCGGCGAGCCGCCGAAGAAAGAGCAGCGCGAGCACGTCACCTGGGACGCCGACGTGGCCCCGCTGGTCTGGGTGGCCTACCGCACGCCGGCCTTCAAGCCCGCCACCACCGACGGCGCAGTGGCCGAGCTGTTGAACGAGCTGCTGGTTTCCCCCGCCGCGCCGCTCTACAAGAAGCTGCGCTACGAAAAGCAGAGCGCCAGCCAGCTCGGTTTCGAAGAAGGCACGCAGGGCTTGGAGAGCTTCGACCCGCGCGCGCTCATCGTTTCGGCGCAGCTCTACAAAGAAAAGCACGCCGCGCAGGGAACGAAATACTTTGACGAGGTGAGCGGCGACATCATCGCCGGGCTCGATGAGCTGAAGCGCTTTTCGAAGCAGAAGAACGCCAAGAAACTGCTGGAGACCGTCAAGAGCAAATATCGCTACGACTTTCTGGCCGCCATGTCCAGCCCGGCCGACATCGCACAGACCTTTGCCTGGTACTACCGCTTCGACCGCGACCCCGACGTGTTTGAGAAGATGCTGGCCTCGGTGCAGAAGCTGACGCCGCAGGACATCGACCGCTTCGCGCAGAAATATTTCGTGCCGGAAAACCACGCCGTGCTGACGCTCACCTATGAGGCGCCGCAGAAGGCCGAAAACAGAAAATAGAAACTGAAAAAGAGGATGAACCGCAATGATGCGACTCCTGCGTAATTGCCTGCCAATAGCGTTGTTGGTTGCCGCGGCGCTGCCGCTTGTTGCGCAAACGCCCAAAGTAGTCACGCTGGGCTCGCCGGCGCCGCTGGTGGAAATCAAAGTAATGATCAAGGCCGGCTCGGTCGCCGACCCCGAAGGTCTGGAAGGCCTGGCGAACTTGACCGGGCAGATGCTGATTGAAGGCGGTTACGGTGACCCGAAGAAGCCCGTCACCAAGGACGCGCTGGCCGAGCTGACGCGTCCCTGGGGTACCGGCGCCTATCCGCAGGTCAACGTCACCAAAGAAGTCACCGTGTTCTCGATGACGGTGCCGAGGGAAGTGCTGGCCGCCTACGTCCAGCAGGTGCTGCGGCCGATGTTCGCGCAGCCGCTGTTTGCCGCCGCCGAGCTCGACCGCGTGAAAGCGGAAACGCTGCAGGCGCTGCGCTCCGACCTGCGCTTCGAGCAGATTGAGCTGGTCGGACTGGTGACGCTCGACAACGTCATCCACGACGGCTCGAGCTACGCCTATCCCGACATTGGCACCGAAAAAGGTCTGGAGCAGGTGACGGCCGAGGCGGCGCGCCGCTTCTACGCCACCTACTACAAGCCGGAGAACATCGTCGTCGGCGTTTCCAGCGGCGACCCGGCGGTGATGAAGCAGGTGCAGGACGCGCTCGCCGCAAGCGGCAAGCTCGACGCCGCGGCCTTCACGCGCCGCGCGGTGGCCGCGCCGCAGCCGGTGACGGGCCGCGAGGTGCTCATCGTCGCCGGGCCCAACGCCATCGCCACCGGCATCCACGCCGGCTTCCCGCTGCCGCTGACGCGCGCCGACAAGGACTACTGGCCGCTCTACATCGCCAACATCTGGTTCGGCACGCACCGCGACGGCTTCTCGCACCTCTACCAGGTCATCCGCGAGGAGCGCGGCTACAACTACGGCGACTACTCCTCCGCTGAACCCTTCGAGGGCCGGCCGTCCGTCCTGTTTCCGCCCCCCAACGCGCCGCGGCGCTACCAGTACTTCAGCATCTGGATTCGTCCCGTGCAGCACGACTACGCGCACCACATCGTCAAGGCGCTGACCTGGGAGCTGGAGAACTTTGTCCGCACCGGAATGACCGACGAGCAGTGCGGCGACGCCAAGAACAAGGCGCGCGTGCTCTACTTGAGCCTGGCAGAAACCGGCAGCCGTTTGCTGGGCACCAAGCTTGACGATGAGTTCTACGGCCTCGACGCCGGCTACCTCGACAACTATCTTGCCAGCGTGGACGCGGTGAGCTGCGCCCAGATCAACGCCGCCATCAAGAAGTACCTTCAGGCAGAGAACTTCAAGTACGTCATCATCACGCACAAAGACGTCGCGCCCAAGCTGGCCGACGCCATCGCCGCCGGTGGCCCGGCGTGGGGCAAGTCGCCCGCCGACTACCAGATTGATGTGAAGGAAGAAGGCGGGCAGAAACTTTACGAAGTTCCCGAAGCTCGGCTCAACACCCTGCGTGGTGACGCCGTCTGGGCCTACTACCCGCTCAACATCCCGCGCAACCGCATCCGCATCGTCCCCGCCGAAAAGCTGTTCGAAACCTCCGAGCTCCCAAAATAGGACTGCAAGAACAAGCAGGTCCCTCGACTGCGCGCCGAACCCTAACGGGTTCGGCTCTCCGCTCGGGATGACAACGTTGTGACCTAGCGGCGGGCGGCGGCAGCCTGCTTGGCCAGGGCGCGGGCGTGGTCGGCGATGTGGCGGGCGGAGATTCCGTAGGCGTCGAGCAACTCATCCGGCTTGCCGCTGACTGGCATGGTGCGAATGGCGAGATGCACGATGCGGATGCTATCTTCCACCAGCGCGCTCGCTACCGCGTCGCCCAGGCCGCCCTCGGCCCAGTGGTCTTCGACCACCAGCAGCGTGTTGCCGGTGGCGCGCGCGGCGGCCACCAGCGCCTCGCGGTCCACGGGCTTGACTGAATAAAGGTCAATCACGCGCAGGTTGATGCCTTCTTTTTTCAGCGCCTCGTGCGCTTTGAGCGCTTCATGCAGCGTCACGCCGGCGGCGACGACTGTCGCGCCATCGTTGTCGCTCTGCCGCACGATCTTGGAACCACCGGGATAAAACTCTTCATTGTTGTCGTAGAGTACCGGTGTCTTCGGCCGCGAGCCGCGCAGGTAGACGATGCCGGGAATCTTGGCCGCCTGCTCGGCCAGCTTCTCCATCGCCACCGCGTCGGAGGGATAGAAAACGGTCGAGCCCGCCACTGCCCGCATCATGGCCAGATCTTCCAGCCCCATCTGCGAAGGGCCGTCCTCGCCGATGGAGACGCCGCAGTGCGAGCCCATCAGCTTCAGGTGGGCGCGTGACACCGCTGCCATGCGGATCTGGTCGTAGGCGCGCGTCAGAAAGCAGGCGAAGGTCGAGGCAAACGGAATCCGCCCCGCCGCGCTCAATCCCACTGCCACCCCCACCATGTTCTGCTCGGCGATGTAGCACTCGATGAAGCGCTCGGGGTGCGCCTGCGCCAGCACTTCGGCGAAGGTGGAGTTTTTGACGTCGCCGTCCACCGCCATCACCCGCGCATCGGCTTCGGCCAGTTTCTTGAGCGCCTGGCCGTAGGCTTCGCGCGTCGCCACCGGCTGGCCGAGCGTGTAGGCCGGCGGGGCCATCTTTTTCGGCGATGGAAACGCTGCCGGCGCCGCGCTGGGCGGGCGAATTGCCGCCGCACGCCCCGAGCCGTTCAGTGGCAGCTCGGCCAGCGCCTTTTCGAGCTGGTCTTTCGGCACCGCCTTGCCGTGCCAGCCGTTCTTGTTCTCGATGAAGCTCACGCCCTTGCCTTTCAGCGTGCGCGCAATCAGCACGGCCGGCTGCCCGCTCGCCTTACTCGCACGCTCAAAAGCGTCGAGGATGTGAGTGAAGTTGTGCCCGTCAATCTCGAAGGCCTGCCAGCCGAAGGCGGCGAAGCGTCGCGCGTAGGTTCCAGTGTCGTGCTGGAGCATGGTCGGATCGGATTGGCCGAGGCGGTTGACGTCAACGATGGCGCAGAGGTTGTCCAGCTTGTGGTGCGAGGCAAACGCCGCCGCTTCCCACACCGAGCCTTCGGCTACTTCGCCGTCGCCCATCAGGCAGTAGACGCGGTGCTGGGCCTTATCCAGCTTGCCGGCGTAGGCCAGCCCGGCGGCGATGCTCAGGCCCTGCCCGAGCGAGCCGGTGGCCGCCAGCGCAGCCGGAAAGCGTGGCGTGGGATGCCCTTCCAGCTCGTTGCCGAACTTGCGCAGGTCGGTCAGCTTGTCCGGAGAGAACAACCCCGCCTCCGCCCAGGCCGCATACAGAATCGGCGCCGCGTGGCCCTTGGAGAGCACGAAGAGGTCGTTGCCGCGGTTCGATGGGTTGCGCGGGTCGTAGCGCATCACGTGGAAGAACAGCGCGCTCATCAGGTCGGCGGCCGAGAGGCAGGTAGTCGGATGTCCCGAGCCCGCCGCGGTGGTGGCGCGCAGCGAGCCGATCCGCAGTCGCGCGGCTTTTTC
>JAXIPK010000264.1:0-7305 GCA_045402975.1 Acidobacteriota bacterium | reverse complement strand
TCCCCGTTGCGCGCGCGGTTTTCGACGAAGCCGACCGGGCGCTGGGGTTTGCGCTCTCGCGACTGTGCTTTGAAGGCCCCGAAGAAGAGCTCAAGCTCACCGCCAACACCCAGCCCGCGGTGTTGGCCTGCTCGGTCGCCGCCTGGCGCGTGCTGGAAGAGAAAGGCGTGCGGCCCGACTACGTCGCCGGGCACAGCCTGGGCGAATACTCGGCGCTGGTGGCGGCGGGCTGCCTCTCGCTCGCCGATGCGGTCGTAACCGTGCGCAAGCGCGGCGAGGCGATGCAGTCGGCCGTGCCCGCCGGCCAGGGCGCGATGGCGGCGGTGCTGGGACTGGCGCGCGAAAAGCTTGAAGAAGTCTGCCGCTCGGCGGCGCAAGGCGAAGTCGTGGCGGCAGCGAACTTGAACTCGCCCGACCAGATTGTCATCTCCGGCCACGCCGCCGCGGTCGAGCGCGCCATGGAAGCCGCCAAAGCTGCCGGGGCCAAGCGTGCCATCCGTCTGCCGGTGAGCGCGCCCTTCCACTGCGCGTTGCTCGCGCCGGCGGTCGCTCCATTGGCTCAAGCCTTTGCCGGCGTCACCTTTCACAACTTGCAGGTACCGCTGGTGACCAATGTAGACGCCGATGTCATCACCACCGCTGAGCAGGCGCGCGACGCGCTGCTGCGCCAGGTGCCGGCGCCGGTGCGCTGGGAAGAATCCATTCGGAAGCTGGCGGCGCTGGGCTGTGATAGGTTTGTCGAGGTCGGACCGGGCCGGGTACTGACCGGGCTGCTGCGCCAGATTGATCGCAACCTCACCGGCCTGAACGTCGAAGACCTCACGAGTTTGGAGAAGACGCTGACAGGGCTGGCAGAAAAAGCAAAAGCAGATTCTTCGCTTCGCTCAGAATGACAAGCGAGTGAAGGAGGCGGCGTGACGCTTAAAGACCGTGTGGCTCTGGTAACCGGCGCGTCGCAAGGCATCGGGCGCGGCATCGCGGAGATGTTGGCCGAGCGTGGCGCGAAGGTGGCGCTCTGCGCCCGCAACGCCGAGAAGCTCGCGACACTCGAAGCGGAGCTCAAGCAGAAAGGCGCCGACGCGCTCGCCATCCCGATGGACGTGGCCAGCGAAGAGCAAATCAAAGCTGGCTTTGCCAAAGCGCTAGCGCGTTTCCAGCGCATCGACATCCTGGTCAACAACGCCGCCATCAACCGCGACCAACTCTCCATGAGGATGAAGCGAGAAGACTGGGAGGCGGTGATTCAAACCAACCTGACCGGCGCGCACCTCTGCATCCAGCAGGCACTGCCGGGAATGCTGCGGCAGCGCCACGGCCGCATCATCAACATCACCTCAGTGGTGGCGCAGATGGGCAATCCCGGCCAGGCCAACTACATCGCTGCCAAGGCCGGCCTCGTCGGGCTGACCAAAGCCGTGGCGGTCGAAGTCGCCACGCGCAACATCACCGTCAACGCTGTCGCGCCCGGCTTCATCGTTTCCCCCATGACCGACCCGCTGCCGGAGAAGACCAAGCAGGCCATGATCGACCGCATTCCCATGGGCCGCATGGGCACCGACCGCGAGGTGGCCTTCGGGGTTTGCTTCCTGGCCTCCGACGAAGCGGGCTACATCACCGGCCACGTCCTCGACATCAACGGCGGGCTCTACCTCGCCTAGAGAAAAGCAGGTCCCTCGACTGCGTCCCGATGCATCGGGACCGCGCTCGGGATGACAGAACGGTCAGAGCAAATCCCCGAGCTCGGCCTGCCCTGAGCTTGTCGAAGGGTTGGCACCTGCCACCGGGTCCATGTGGGTGCAGGCTGGTTTGTGGAGTGGCCGCCCCATGCGTTGCAACGCGTTGTACACGCATTTCGCCCCGGGGCTGGGGGGTTGGCTTGACCCGCCGCGGGGCGGCGGCTAGAATAGCTCTTCCGTCGTTCGACGGTTATTTGCCTCAGTAGGCAGGCCTGCCAGCGGCAGGCCGAAACGACTTCCGGGTGATGGGTTCATCCTGAGGGAGCGTCAAGCGAGCCCCGATGAATCGGGGCCAACAGGAGGAGACGCGCTATGGCAGCAGGGGTTCGGGAAAAGGTGAAGCAGATCATCGTCGAGCAGTTGGGCGTGGACGAGGCGGAGGTCACCGACACCGCATCGTTTGTCGACGACCTGGGCGCCGACTCGCTCGACCAGGTCGAGCTCATCATGACCCTGGAAGAAGCCTTTGGCATTGAAGTCCCCGACGAGGAAGCCGAGAAGCTCACCGCCGTCAAGGACGTCATCGAGTACATCGAAAAGAAGAAGAAGACCTGATTTCCCTCGTGCTCCGTTTTCCGGACAACTACGGCCCTTCTCTCTCCGCGGAGGCCGCCCCGTGAGCCGCCGCGTTGTGATCACCGGTGTCGGCCTGCTGTGCGGCGTCGGCATCGGAACCGAAGACGTCTGGAAGGGCATCTGCGCCGGGCAGAGCGGCATCGCGCCCATCACGCTCTTTGACGCCGCCGCCTTCTCCTGCCGCTTCGCGGGCGAAGTGAAAAACTTCGACCCGCTGCAGTGGGTGGAGAAGAAAGAAGTCAAGAAGATGGGCCGCTTCATCCTGTTCGCGCTGGCGGCCGCTGACTTCGCCATGAAGCACGCGCAGCTCACGCTTACCCCGGAGCTCGGAGAGCGCGCCGGCGTTTACATCGGCTCCGGCATCGGCGGTTTCGACGTCATCGAGCGCGAGCACCACGAGCTCATCAAGGGCGGCCCGCGGAAGATCTCTCCCTTTTTCATCCCCGCTTCCATCATCAACCTGGCCGCCGGGCACGTTTCCATCCGCACCGGCGCCAAAGGCCCGAACTCCGCCACCGCCACCGCCTGCTCGGCCAGCGCCCACGCCGTGGGCGACAGCTTCAAGATCATCCAGCGCGGCGACACCGACATCATGATTTGCGGCGGCTCCGAGGCCGCCATCACCCCCATGGGCGTGGGCGGCTTCGCCGCCATGCGCGCGCTCTCCACACGCAACGACGAGCCGCAACGCGCCAGCCGGCCCTTCGACTCCGACCGCGACGGCTTCGTCATCGGCGAAGGCGCCGGCATCCTGATTCTCGAAGCGCTCGAAGTCGCGCAGAAGCGCGCTGCACCGATCCTGGCCGAGCTGGTCGGCTACGGAATGAGCGGCGACGCCTACCACATCACCCAGCCCGCCGAAGATGGCGAGGGCGCCTATCGCGTCATGAAGGCGACGCTGAAGGACGCCGGGGTGCCGCCGCAGGAAGTCGGCTACGTCAACGCACACGGGACCTCCACGCCCATCGGCGACAGGATTGAAACCACGGCGGTCAAGCGCCTCTGGGGCGAGGGCGCCAAGAAGGTTGCGGTCAGCTCGACCAAGTCCATGACCGGACACCTGCTCGGCGGCGCCGGCGGGCTCGAAGCCGGCATCACCGTGCTGGCCTTGCGCGACCAGATTCTGCCACCCACCATCAACTACGAGAAGCCCGACCCGAAGTGCGACCTCGACTACGTCCCCAACCACGCCCGCAAAGACGAGGTGCATTACGCGCTTTCCAATTCGTTCGGTTTCGGCGGCACCAACGCCGCCCTGCTTTTCAAGCGCTGGGACGGCAAGTAGATTTTTGGAAGCGCCTGGGAAGGGCGGGGCTTCCGCCCCGCCGATAGAAAGGTCGTGCGAAGCGCTTCCCGGGAAGGGGTACGGGGAAAACCTTTGGGTTCACCCAGAGCCCTGCGCAGCAGGGCGAAGGGTTTCCCCGCTCAAATGAAAATCGGCGTCTGCATGAAGCAGGTTCCCGCCAAGGATGCACCCTTGCGCATCAACGACGCCGGCACCTGGGTCCGCGAAGGCGACATCAGCTACGAAACCTGCGAGCCCGACAACTTCGCGCTCGAAGCTGCGCTGCAACTGAAAGAAAAGCACGGCGGCGAAGTCGTCGTGCTTTCGCTCGGCCCCGAGCGCGTCCGCCAGGTCATCAAGGAAGGCTTGGCCAAGGGCGCCGAGCGCGCCCTGCACGTGCGCGACGATGACTTCCACTCGCTCGACCCGCTGCAAATGGCCGCCGCGCTCGCCGGCGCGGCCCGCGAGGAAAAGTTTGACCTCATCCTCACCGGCCTGCAGTCCGACGATCACGGCTACGGCCAGACCGGCGTGGTGATGGCCGAGCGGCTGGGTCTGCCGCACGCCACCATCATCATGGAGATTCAGGTCGAGGGCGGAACGCTGAAGGTCAAGCGCGAGCTCGAGGCCGGCTGGTTCCAGTGGATTGCGATGCCGCTGCCGGCGGTGCTGACGATTCAGTCGGGCATCAACAAGCCGCGCTACGCTTCGCTCAAGGGCATCATGGCTGCCAAGAAGAAGGAGATTCGTGAGCTCAAGCGCGCCGACGTCCTGCCGGCCGACCTCGCCGCCACCATGCAGACGCAGAAGGTTTACGTTCCGCAGAAGACCAAGAAGACCGAGTTCATCGAAGGCGCGCCCAAAGACGCGGCCACCAAGTTGATTGAAAAACTCAAGCACGAAGCCCGGGTGCTTTAACCGATGCCCGACACGATTCTCGTCATCGCGGAGCAGCGCCAGGGCAAGTTGAACCGCGCCAGCCTGGAAACCCTGGTCGCGGGCCAGCAGCTCGCGGAAGCCCGCGGCGCCAAACTCGCCGTGGCGCTGCCGGGCAAGAGCGTCGCCGAGCAGTCGGCGGAGTTCTCCGCGAAGAAGTTTGACGAGCTCTACCTCGTCGAGCACGACCTGCTTGAGCCCTACACCCCCGACGGCTTCGCCGCCGCTCTGCGCCAACTCATCGAGCAGCTCCAGCCCGCGCTCGTGCTCTTCCCCCACACCTATCAAGTCCGCGACTTCGTGCCGAAACTGGCCGCCGGCTTCCAGCGCAGCCTGCTGAGCGATTGCATCGGCCTGCGCATCGAAGGCGCGCAAACCGTCTTCGTCCGTCAGATGTTTCAGGGCAAGACCACCGCCGACGTTGTCCCCGTGGGCGTGCCGCCCGTCTTCGTCAGCTTCCAGGCCGGCGCCTTCCGCGCCGACCAGGCGAAAGAGGGCGGCAAGGCCGAAGTGAAAAAGTTCGGGCCCAAGCTCAGCGCCGAGCAGATTCGCAGCCGGCCCGAAGAACCTTTCCGCGAAGCCAAGCAGGCGGTGGATCTGACGCAGGCCGAGCGCATCGTCGCCGTCGGCCGCGGCATCAAGGAGCCGCAGAACCTGGAGATGGCGAAGAAACTGGCAGCGCTGCTGGGCGCCGAGCTGGCCGCCTCGCGCCCCATCTGCGATGAAGGCTGGCTGCCCATGGAGCGCCAGATCGGCAGCTCCGGCCAGACGGTCGCGCCCAAGCTCTATCTTGCGCTCGGCATCTCCGGCGCCATCCAGCACGTCGTCGGCATGAAAGGCGCGCGCACCGTGGTCGCCATCAACAAGGACGCCAACGCCCCCATCTTCGAAGTCGCCGACTACGGCCTCGTCGGCGATTTGTTTGAGATCGTCCCCGCCCTCATCGAGACCCTCGAAAAAGGATAATTTTTGTTGTCACCCCGAGCGAAGCGAGGGATCTGCTTGTGAAGTTTGAGCGTGTGTATTATGTCTACATCTTGGCAAGCCGCTCGGGATGACAAACGAAATGACGAAACCCTCGGTGGAACGGGAGCAACTGGAAGCCGACGTTGTCATCGTCGGCGCCGGGCCGGCGGGGCTAGCCTGCGCGCTGCGGCTGGCCGAGCTCATCCAGCAGAACCCCTCAGGCCTGAGCGCCGAGAACATCTACGTCCTCGAGAAGGCCGACGAGCTGGGCATGCACTCGCTCTCCGGCGCGGTGATGAACCCGCAGGGGTTGCGCGAGCTGGTGCCGGACTTCGAAAAAGAAGGCGCGCCCCTCGACACGCCGGTCACCGATGACGCCGCTTACTTCTTCACCGAGCGGCGCGCCTTGCGCTTTCCGATCACGCCGCCGCCGCTGCGCAACCACGGCAACTACGTCGTCTCGCTCTCGCGGCTGGTGCAGTGGCTGGGCCAGCGCGCGGAAAGAGCGGGTGTGAACGTCTTCACTGGTTTCGCCGGCTCGGCGCTGCTGGTCGAAGACGGCGCCGTGGCTGGCATCCAGACCGACGACAAAGGCGTGGACAAGCACGGCCAGCGCAAAGCCAACTTCCAGCCCGGTTACGAGCTGCGCGCCAAAGTGACGGTGCTGGCCGAAGGCCCGCGCGGCTCGCTGACCAAGCAGCTCGTCAAGCAGTTCAACCTCGACGCCGGTGCCAACCCGCAGGTCTACTCCATCGGCGTGAAAGAAATCTGGGAGGTGCCTGAAGGGCGAATCAAGCCCGGCACCGTCTGGCACACGATGGGCTACCCGGTGCCGACCGACATGTACGGCGGCGGCTGGGTCTACGGCCTGCAAGGCAACCGCGTCTCGCTCGGCCTCGTCGTGGGATTGCACTACGCGAACCCGCTCTTCGACCCGCACGTCGCTTTTCAGCAGTACAAGCTGCACCCGTTCGTGCGGCGCATCCTGGAAGGCGGCAAGCTGGTGCGCTACGGCGCCAAGACGATTCCCGCCGGCGGCTACTGGGCGATTCCGAAACCCTACGTCAACGGCGCGCTTGTCGTCGGCGACAGCGGCGGCTATCTCGACGCCCAGAAGCTCAAGGGCATCCACTTGGCGCTGAAAACCGGCATGCTGGCCGCCGAGACGATTTACGACGCGCTGCGCAGCGGTGACACTTCCGAGGCCAGGCTCAAGTCGTTCCACGAGCGCGTCGAGCAGAGCTGGGTGAAGAAGGAGCTGTGGGCGGTGCGCAACTTCCATCAAGGATTCGACCACGGGCTCTGGCGCGGCCTTTTCCACGCTGCGCTGCAGCAGGTCACCGGCGGCCGCGGCCTCTATGCGCGCTACCCCAACCGCGCCGGCCACGAGCATTACAAGAAACTCAGCGAGCTCCGCGAAGCGCAGCGCCCGGCGATCAAGCCCGACGGCCAGCTCACCTTCGACAAGGTCACCGACGTCTTCTACGCCGGCACGCGCCACGAAGAAGACCAGCCCGCGCACTTGCTGGTGGCCGACACCAACATCTGCGCCACCCGTTGCGTCGAAGAGTACGGCAACCCCTGCCAGTACTTCTGTCCCGCGGCGGTCTATGAAATCGTCACCGAAGGCGACCGCAAGCGGCTCAAGCTCAACTCTTCCAACTGCGTCCACTGCAAGACCTGCGACATCGCCGACCCGTATGAAATCATTACCTGGGTCCCACCCGAGGGCGGCGGCGGCCCCCACTACGAAGGCATGTAAGCGCAAGGCGTCTGGAACCACAGATGCACACAGATACACACAGA
>JAXIPK010000083.1:0-2753 GCA_045402975.1 Acidobacteriota bacterium | reverse complement strand
CTACCTGGAGATCGGCGACCGCACGATCCTCTTCCCGCACGCCACCCTCGAGCGCGCCCACGGCGAGGGCGAGACCACCCGCATCGGCGCCGACTGCTTCCTCATGACCCACGTGCACGTGGGCCACAACGCTACGGTGGGCAACTCGGTCACCATCGGCGGCGGAGTGGCCATGGCAGGTTATTCGGTGATCGAAGACCACGCCTTCATCGGAGGCGGCGCGGTGCAGCATCAGCACTCGCGCGTGGGGCGGCTGGCGATGGTGGGCGGCAACGTGCGCATCAACCGCGACGTGCCCCCGTTCATTCTCGCCGCGGAATTCGATGCCGCCGCTCACGGCTTGAACCTCGTCGGCCTGCGTCGCCAGAACATCCCGGCGGAGCGCATCGCCGCTCTCAAGCAGGCCTACCGCCTGCTCTACCGCTCACAGCTTCCGTTAGCGGAGGCGTTGGAGCGCATTGAGAAGGAAGTGGCGACCGAAGAAGCTCGTTATCTCGCCAGCTTCATCCGCCAGTCCAAGCGCGGCATCTGCCGCGAGTAACTAGTAGAGCGGCGACTGGCCCGGCGGGCGCGTGGACCAGCGGCGATGAATCCATAGCCACTGGTCAGGGTGGCGGCGGATTACTCCTTCGATGACCCGCGCGAAGCGCGCGGTGTTTTCGACCACGTCGCGCTCATCCTCCCCGGTTCGAATCAGCTCCAGCGCCGGGTCGAAACGCAGCCGATACTTGCCCCGCGCTTCATCCCACAGCACAAACACCGGCACGACAGCGGCTCCTGTGCGCAGCGCGAGCCGCGCCGGCCCGGCCGTGGTGCTGGCCGGCACTCCGAAGAAGTCGACGAAGACGTTGCCGTCGCCCTCGAGCACGTTCTGGTCCGAAAGGATGCCGACCGCATTGCCCTGCTTGAGTTCGGCCAGAATGGCGCGAGCGGCATTGCGGCGGTCAATGGGGCGGTTGCCGGCCAGGCAGCGGTAGCGGTTGACCAGCCCATCGACCAGCGGGTTATCCAGCGGACGGTTGACGTAGGCCAGCGAGTAGCCGTGCAACGAATGGGCAAAGGAGCTCAGCTCCCAGGCGCCGATGTGCGCAGTCAGGTAGATGATGCCGCGACCGCGCCCCGCGGCTTCCAGGTAATTCTCCAGGCCGTCGTACACGATGACCTGTTCGATGCTGCGTGCATCGTGACGCGGGAAGCGCGCGAACTCCGCCAGCAGCCAGCCCCAGTGACGGAAGGCCGAGGCGAGCAGACGCCGGCGCTCCATCTCCGGGAGCTCCGGAAAAGCCAGGCCCAGGTTGCGCAGCCCCACCCGGCGCCAGTGCGGAATCAGCGCGTCCGCCAATCGCGCCACGCCGGCTCCCAGGGCGCGCGCCAGCGAACGCGGCAGCCACCGCAGCGCGGCAAACAGCAGCGCTACCGCGGCGTACTCCAACCGATGCCGCACTGTGATGCTCCTGGCTTCGTTCGACACCGAGGCTGCCACCGGGAAACTACGGAGCTGGGGCCGGAGTCACGGGCAGGTTTTGCAGGAAAAAGCGAACCACCAGGTTTTCATACGCGCGCCGCTCCTCTTCGTTGAGGCTCGACAAGTTGGTGCGCGGCAGCATCGCCAGCTCTTTGGGAGGCGGAGCCGCTTCGGCGAGCCTTCGCGTGTAACCGCCAAAAGGTCCGGCGTCTTCGCTGACGATGAAGAGCTTCTGCACTCCTCCGAGGCGTTCGAGCGCCTGGCGCGGGCTCGGGCGGCTGGTTTGGAAGGCCGAAAGAATGCGGAACTCCAGTACCGCCACCGTCCGCATCAGGGGAATCAGGTCGGCCCCCAGGCGGTTCAGTTCCACCCGCAACAGGTCGGTGGGATTCTCGTAGGCCGAATCCACCACAATGGCTTTGACGCCGGGAAAATCGGGCGCGGCGCTCAGCGCCGCGTAGCCGCCCAGCGAGTAGCCCCACAACCCCACGCGGCTCGAGTCCACATCTTTGCGTTCTTTGAGCATCTCCAGCGCCGCCAGCAGCTCGGCGCTCTCTCGGCTCCCAAGCGTGGAGTAGCCGGCCGGGCTGTCGCCGTGCCCAGCAAAGTTGAAAGTCAGCACGTTGTAGCGGTGCATCTGGAACGAGGTGGCCAGTGTCATCACCTCGCCTCGGCTCGAGCGATAGCCGTGGCAGAGCACAATCACCGGCGCGCCGCGCAGGCCGGGAAAAAACCAAGCCGAATGGCTGCGACCGTCGGGCCCCTGAAAGTCTATCGTTTCCGCTGTGCCGAAGAAGCTGTCGGTGGTGGTGGTCTCCACCGCGCGGACCGGTTTGAGCGCGCGAGAAAGGAACAGTCCGGAAGCCACCAGAAGCGCCAGCAGGATGAGGGCCGCCGCCGCCAGGGCGACGACCAGGATCCGGCCCCGGCTGGTGGTGGGGCTGCGGATTTCGTCCAACAGCCGCGAGAGAGCGGCGATGAGGCCGCGGTCTCTCCGGCGTCCATAGCGAAGCGTGGCCACAGGCGATTCGGGACACCCCGGATTTTCGTCGAGGCATCTTACCACAGGCACGGGTGCTATAATTCGCGCCCAGAGCGCCCCGATGGCCGTCGCCCCACGCCTGCTGCCGCTGGAAATCCTCGATCTGCGAATGCTGCGCGCCGACACCCTTCAGCCGCTCTTCGAGGAGGAGCAGCGCGCCTGGCGCCAGGAGCTGCACTGGGACTACCGGCCCTCGACCGAGCTGCTGCGCCGCCACATCGACGCCCACACGCTGCCCGGCTACGC
>JAXIPK010000255.1:0-6965 GCA_045402975.1 Acidobacteriota bacterium | reverse complement strand
CGCACTCGAGTTCAGAACGTCGTAGCGATGAATGCGGACGTCCTCCAGACCGTATTCCTTCCACCGCTCGGCGATGCCTCGCGCCAGCTCGTTGTTGCTCTCCGAGCCGGCAGGATGCGGCTCGCGCGTGAGCCAGCGGTGGTGCTCGCGCAGGCGCTCGGCCGAAGGGATGGCCTTGAACTTTTCCTCCAGTTGCCTCTGAACATCAGAAGCGGTCGACGAAAAGCCGCGCAGGAGCTGCGGCGGTGATTTTTCCGCCGGAGCAACCGCCGCGATGCAAAGTACCGCGAGTGCGAGGACGGACGCTGCGGTTGTGCGTTTAGTCATCGTTGTTCAGTTCGCTCCCAGCTCGCGTGCGACCCGAGCGAGCGCAACTTCCAGCCCGCGCGCGATTTCCCTGCTCTCCTCCGCTGACAGGATGAAAGGCGGGGCCAGCAGGATGTGGTCGCCGCTCTCGCCGTCCACGCACCCCTGGATCGGATAGGTGACAATCCCTTCCTGCAATCCCGCCTGATAGACACGCGCGGCCGCACCGGCGTCGGCAGGAAACGGCTGGCGCGTGGCCGCATCGCGCACCAGCTCGATGCCCCACAGCAGGCCGCGCCCGCGAATGTCGCCCACGAGGTGTAGCGCGCGCAAGGGCTCGAAGTCGCGGAGGAGACGCTCGCCGGCCGGCGCGACGCGCTCGAAAAGATGATTCTGGGCTATATGGTCGAGCACTGCCAACCCAGCGGCGGCGGCCACGGGATGCGCGCTGTAGGTGAATCCGTGCTCGAAGTAGCCGCGCCCGCGGGCAATTGTATCGGCGACCTCAGCCGACACCAGCACCGCGCCCAGCGGGGCGTAGCCGCTGCCCACGCCCTTGCCGACGACAATCAAGTCGGGCTCCACTCCCCAGTGCTCCACGGCAAACACCTTGCCCGTGCGGCCCATCCCAGTCATCACTTCGTCGGCAATCAGCAGAATGTGGTGCCGGCGGCAAATCTCTGCGATGCGTTCGAGGTAGCCCTCGGGCGGCACGACCGCGCCCAGCGTCGCGCCGACCACAGGCTCGACAATGAAGCCCGCCACTGTGTCGGGCCCGACGCTCCGGATGAATTTCTCCAACTCGTCCGCGCAGGCCACGTTGCAGGTCGGGTAGGTCAAGCCGAGCGGGCAACGGTAGCAGTAGCAGGGCGCGATGTGGCCCCAGTCGGCCAGCAGCGGCGTGTAGGGCGCCTTGCGCCGGACGTTGCCGGTGACCGCCAGCGCGCCCAACGTGGCGCCATGGTAGCTCTGCCGGCGGGAGACGATTCGCGTGCGGCGCGGCTCGCCGCGCACCAGTTGATACTGCCGGCAAAGCTTCAGCGCCGTCTCCGTCGCCTCCGAACCTCCGCTGGTGAAATAGACCCGGCCGGAGTCGCGGATGTTGGCAGGAGCGAACGCGCGCAGTCGCGCGGCAAGCTTTTCGGCCGGCTCGGTGTGGAATTGAGAAGTGTGAGTGAACGCCAGCCGCCGGCCCTGCGCCCCCATCGCTTCAGCAACCGAGGCGACGCCGTGGCCGATGCTGACCACCGCCGCGCCGCCGGCGGCATCGAGATACTTCTTTCCGTCTTCGGTGAAGAGCCAGCAGCCCTCGCCCCGCACGGCGCGCGGATAGCTTTTGCGGAAGTCGCGCGGGAAAAGCGCGTCGCTCATCGCGCGCCGCCCGGTGATGTCAACTCTTCGCGCAACACCCGCAGCTCTTCCTCGCTCGGCGGCTCGGTGGCGCGCAGCGGCGAGGCGAGGCGCAACGGCCAGCCGGTGTTCTCCTGCACCTGCTCGAGGGTGGCGCCGGGGTGCAATGATTCGAGAACCATCTCGCGTGTGTCGGGCGCGAAGCTCAGCACGCCCAGGTCGGTGATGACCGCGGCGGGGCCGCCGCCGGGCAGATGCAACCGCTGGCGAGCGTCGCCACCGCTGAGATAACCCGGGCTGGTGATGAAGTCGACGCGCTCGGGAAAGCTGCGCCGCTTGTGGTTGATGACGATGAGCACTCGCCGCGCCAGCACGGCGATCTCGCAGGCGCCGCCCGAGCCGGGCAGCCGCACCTTGGGCTTCTGGTAGTCACCGATGACGGTAGTGTTCAAGTTGCCGAAGCGGTCCACCTGCGCCCCGCCGAGGAAGCCCACGTCAATGAGGCCGCGCTGGAGGTAGTACTGAAACATCTCCGGCATCGAGCACACGCCCAGCGCGCCGGTGACCAGCACCGAGTCGCCGATGGAGAGCGGCAATCGCGCCGGCCGGGCGCCGATGGCGCCGGACTCGTAAATGAGGACGAGGTTGGGGCAGCGAGTGCGACGGGCGAGATTGACCGCCAGGTTGGGGATGCCGATGCCGACGAAAACGACTTCGCCCTCGCGCAGCATGCGGGCTGCGGTTGTGACCATGATCTCGTGCGTGGTGAAGTCGGGCGACATCAGTAGCCGTAGTTAACCGGCTCGCACAGCGCCGGCCGTCCCCGCAACCGCGCGAGCGAATCACCGGCGCGCCGACAGTACTCCTGTCGGTCGGCGACGCCGTAGACCCACTCGTCGAGGTAGGCGCCCAGGCTCTGCGGCTCGCGGGAGATTTCGTCCCAGCGGACATAGAACTCGTTGTCGCGGTCGTAGTAGCCCTGCACGTAGGACGGATGGGCGCCGATGGGCTCGCACACCACCGCGTCCACGCGAAAGCCGGGAATCAAGGTGCGGTTGGGGTCGCTGCGGATCACATCTTGCGAGACGATTTCTTCGACGATCACCACCACGCGGCGTGCGGCGAACGCGACTTCTTTGTGCACCCCGACCAGTCCCCACACCTGCGTGTTGCCTTCGTCATCGGCGCGCTGGGCGTGCAGGATGGCGACGTCGGGCACGAGCGCCGGAACCGTCCAAAGCTCTTCACCCGTGTGCGGGCAGACAACGGGCTTGATGTTGGGGTTGACGCGCACCAAGTCGGAGCCGGCGAAGTTGCGCGTGGGCAGGAACGGCACGTTCGCGGCCGCGGCCTGGAACCGGAGCACCAGGCCGAAGTGGGAGTACTCTTCGAATTCCAACGCCGCCGGTTGCTGATGCTCCAGCGCGCGACGCACGGCGTGCAGCGGTCCGACGCCGGGATTGCCGGCCCAACTGAAAATCAGCTTGCGGGCGCAGCCGGCGGCGACCATCTGGTCAAAGATCAAGTCCGGCGTCAGGCGGACGAGGGTGAGGTTGCGTCGGCGCTGGCGCATGAGCTCGTGGGCGGCGGCGACGGGGATGAGGTGGGTGAAGCCTTCCATCGCCACCGTGTCGCCGTCGCGCACGAAGCGGCTCATCGCCTCCTTCATCGTTACGAGCTTCGACACCGGTGAGCACCTCTCGGGTGAGGGCGCGATTCTAGCACAGCGCCTGAACACCAGAAGTCATAGAAAGACGGCCGCAGTCTTCGAGATTTGGTAGGTGGAACAAGGAATAAACCATAGTGCCCGGAGGAGCGTGGCTCGATGTTCCACCTCGAGAGACACTTGCGAAGCCAGTGACTGGATTCCAGGTTTGGCCGAGGGAGTGCACGCCGTTTGTGGGGCGTTCTTTGCTGAGAGCGGGTGTTGTTGCCCCGGGGAAGAATTGTTTCTTGACAGCCGGTAGGGCGATGCGATAGACATCGGCCGACTTGTTGGATGGAGTCCTCATTATGGGGTGTGATGAGGCCATATCGGTTCATGCCTCGCGGTTGTGTGCGCTCCTCTGCTGCAGTTCCGCTATATCGCAATCAATCCCACAGTCAGGGGGAAACTAAAATGATGGCACTGGTCCGTCGTTGTGTGTGGATGGTGGCGTTCGTCCTGGTGGGCAGCGCGCCGGCGTGGTCGCAAGCCACGGCACTGACCGGAAGGGTCGCCGACCAAAGCGGGGCCGTCGTTTCCGGGGCCGAGGTGACCCTCACCCACGAGGGCACGGGATTGGTGCGCACTGCCAAGACAGGCGGCGACGGCATTTACATCTTCTCCCAATTGGCGCCCGCCACCTACCGGCTGGAAGTCGCCATGCAGGGATTCAAGAAGGCGGTGCGCGAACACTTGAGCGTGCCCATCGGCATCACCACCACCATGAACGTGACGGTTGAAGTGGGAGCCTTGACCGAAGAAGTAGTGGTGGAAGCGACGGGAGGCACTCTGAACACCACCGACGCCAGCATGGGCATCCCCTTCTCGGGGGCGCAGGTGCGCAACCTGCCCTCTATCAATCTTGACCCGACGGGCCTGCTCAGCCTGCAGCCCGGCGTGACCTACGTCCCGGGGGCCGAGTCGCCGGGCGGCTACGCCGGCACCAGCGAGCTCGACGGCCGCGGCGGCAGCGTCAACGGCGCCCGCAGCGACCAGACCAACATCACGCTCGATGGGGTGGACGTCAACGACCCCCAGTTCGGTTATGCTTTTACCTCCTCCCTGCGCGCCACCCAGGCCTCCTTGCAGGAATTCCGCGTCACCACCTCCAACTACAACGCTGATGCCGGCCGTTCTTCCGCCGCGCAGGTGCAACTGGAAACCAAGAGCGGAACCAACGACATCCACGGCGAAGTCTACTGGGGACATCGCAACGCCGCCGCCAACGCCAATGACTTCTTCCTCAACCGCGACCAAGTGGAGAAGGGCAAGTTCCAGCGGCACATCTTCGGCGCCGCCTTGGGCGGGCCGGTGGTGAAGGAACGCTTCTTCCTCTTCGGGAACTGGGAAGACCTGCGGCACAAGGAGGAAGTGCCGACCCTGCGCGCCGTGCCCTCGATGTCGTTCCGCGATGGCGTGCTGATTTACCGCTGCGAAGACCTGCCGCCCAACCCACCCTGCCCGGGCGTGCCCACCACGGTCACGGGCCTGAGCGGAACCGTCTACAATGTCGATGCGGGCTTTTTCGGGATGAGCCCGGCTCAGTTGGCCCAGCTCGACCCGCTGGGCGTTGGCGCCAACCCGGCTGCGCTTATGTACTTCCAGGGATACCCCATACCGAACGCGCCCGGCACGTTCGACCGCGTCAACATCGTGGGGTTCAACTTTGCCGCCCCTATCGACAATACGTTCCACACTTACATACTGCGGGCGGACGTAAACATCGACCAGGCTGCCAAACATAGCGTCTACTGGCGCGGCACTCTACAGGACGACGCTCTGGTGACCGCACAGCCGCAGTTTCCGGGTGACCCCCCCAACCAGACGCGGCTGGGCGCCAGCAAGGGATTCGCGCTGGGCTACAAGGCCGTTCTGGGGGCCAGCGCCATCAACACCTTCCGCTGGGGCTACACGCGCATCAAGGAGAGCACGGCGGGTGTGCGCAGCCAGGAGTTCATTGACTTCCGCTTCATCGACAACCTGGAAGAAGAGGACGGCGACCTGAACGCTGATACCTTTGGCCGAACCCTCCCGCAGCAGCACCTCCGTGACGACATCAGTTGGACGCGCGGCGCTCACACCCTTGGCGCCGGCTTCGACATCCGGTTCACCCGCAACAGCCGGTTTACCAACTCCAACTCCTTCCCCGGCTTCTTCATGAACCCGTCCTGGCTCAACAACGTCGGCCGGGCGCTGGAGCCGGGCGAGGTGGAATGCGATGCCACCCTGCGCCCCATCTGCGGTCTGGTGCCTTCCGTGGCGGGAACCGGCGATGAGTTCCGCGACTCGGTCGTCAACCTCTTCGGCATCATCACCCAGGCCACGGCCTCCTACAACTTCGACCGCACCGGCGCCACGCTCCCGGAAGGCGACGCGGTGTTGCGGCACTTTGCCGTGGATGAGTATGAGTGGTACTTCCAGGACCAGTGGCGCATGACCCCGACTTTCACGCTGACCTTCGGCGTGCGCTACTTCCTGAGTTCACCTCCGTGGGAAACCAATGGCAATCAGGTGGTCCCCATCCTCCGCGACAATGTTACGGGGGCTGTTGTTCCCGGCGGGCTGGGCGATTGGTTTGAAACCCGGCGGCAATTGATGTTGAACGGCCAGCCCACCAACCTGGCGCCGCAAATCTCCTTCGCCCTCGGCGGACCGGCCAACAACGCTCCCGGCTATTACTCCTGGGACACCAACAACTGGTCACCGCGTATTGCCGCCGCTTGGGCGCCTCAATTCAAGGACGGGTGGCTGAATAAGGTCTTCGGCGATGGCAAGACCGTCATCCGCGGCGGCTACTCGCTGGTCTATGACCGCATCGGCAACGGCTTGACGACCTCCTTCAACGACTTTGGCTCCTTCGGCATGTCGACGTCCATTGACAGCACGTTCGCCGGCTGCGACGAAGGCGAAGACCCCGGTACGCCCGATTGCCCGCGCTTCAACGGCGTCTTCAACACCGGCACGGCTTCCGGGTTGCTGCCGCCCTCGCCCGGGGGGAGCTTCCCCACTACGCCCCCGGGAGAGAATCCGTTCGGCTCCGGCCTCCTCGACGATGGCGCCTTTGCTATTACGCAGGCCCTCGACAACAGCATCCGCACCCCGAAAGCGCACGTGATCAACCTGGCGGTCGCGCGGCGGTTCGGACAGGACTTCACCGTCGAAGCCGCCTACGTTGGCCGCAAAGGGCGCAAGCTGATGATGATCCGCGACCTGGCCATGCCCGCCGACGTCTGCGACCCGTCCGGCGGGAACTGCTATTTCGGCTCGGCGCAGTCGCTGATTGCTTTGTTTGAACAAGGAGTGGACATCAACGACCCGCAGTTCGCCAATGACACGCTGTCCGGCGGTTATTGGGCCAACCTGTTCCCGAGTTGGGGACCTGGAGGAATTAACCTCGGTTTCCTCCCCTGCGACCTGTTCGGGGCCGACCCGGGCGGCGCCGGCGGCTTCTCCTCCACTCAGGTGGCCTACGACTGGATCAACTGCGTTCATCCGGACACAACGGTAGGTCCGTTCGTGTGGGACCTGTTTGACTTCCCCGGCTACATGACCTGCTCCACCGGGACGGATATCGAAGGGACAATCGGGGATGGTGTCGCCGTCG
>JAXIPK010000131.1:0-3622 GCA_045402975.1 Acidobacteriota bacterium | reverse complement strand
TCCGGCGGAAGTAGGCGCCGACGGTGTGGGCGTTCTCGAGCAGCTTCTCTTCCTCAATAACCTCCACGGTAGCGCGCGCGGCTACGGCGGTCACCGGGTTGCCGCCGAAGGTGGAGATGGTCAGCCCTTGAAACGAATCGGCCAGCTCGGGCGTGGTGATGGTGAAGCCGACCGGGGCGCCGTTGGCCATGCCTTTGGCGCTGGTGAGGATGTCGGGCTCGACCTCCCAGTGCTCGATGCCGAACCACTTCTTGCCGGTGCGTCCGAAGCCGGTCTGCACTTCATCGGCGATGAACGCCCCGCCGTACTCCTTGACGATCTTGAAGACGATTTTGAAATACTCCGGCGGCGGCGTGATGAAGCCGCCGACGCCCTGGATGGGCTCGGCGAGAAACGCGGCGATGCGGCCCGACGTGCAAGTCTGAATGACGGCCTCGACGTCTTTGGCGCAGGCAACGCCGCAGTCGGGATAGGTCATCCCCAGCGGGCAGCGGTAGCAATAAGGGTTCATGGCGTGGGTGATGCCGAAGCTGACCACGCCGCCGCGCCGCCAGGGCGCCTGGCCGGTGAGAGCCTTGGCGATGAGCGAGCTGCCGCTGTAGCCGTGGCGCAGCGCGACCACTTCAAAGCTGCCCGTGGCCATGCGCGCCACCATCACCGCGGCTTCGTTGGCTTCGGTGCCGCTGTTGGTGAAGAAACTCTTTTGCAGCCTGCCGGGGGTGATCTGCGCCAGCTTCTCCGCCAGGGCCACGATGGCCTCATTGGGGTAGAGCGTGGAGGTGTGCTGGAGTTTATCGACCTGCGCCTTGATCTTGCCGGTGACCTTGGGGTTGCAGTGACCGACGCTGACGGTGAGGATGCCGCCGAAGAAATCGAGGTAGCGCTTGCCTTCGAGGTCCCAGAGGTACTGCATCTGGGCGTGATCGGCCACCAGCGGCTGCTGGTAGTAGTTGGCCACGGCCGGCCAGAGGTACTTCTTGTGCTTCTCCCGAACTTCGTTCGGTGTCATGGTCAGTTGGCGGCGGCGTCGGAGCGGGCGGCGGCCTCGGTCTGCGAGATGGGGCCGTAGCTTTCCGGGCGGCGGTCGCGGAAGAACTGCCAGGTGGCGCGTACCTGGCTGATCAGGTCGAGATCCAGGTCGGCCACCAGCGCCTCGTCCTTGTTCCGGCTGGCCTGCGCGAAAATCTTCCCACGCGGGTCGCAGAAATAGCTCTTGCCGTAGAACTCGCCGATATTCCACGGGCCTTCGTGCCCGACGCGGTTGATGGCGCCGACAAAGTACCCATTGGCCACGGCATGCGCCGGCTGCTCCAACTCCCAGAGATATTCCGAGAGACCCGCCACCGTCGCCGAGGGATTGAACACAATCTCGGCGCCGTTCAGGCCCAGGATGCGCGCGCCTTCGGGGAAGTGGCGGTCGTAGCAAATGTAGACGCCGATGCGGGCGTAGCGCGTGGTGAACACCGGATAGCCCAGGTTGCCGGGCGTGAAGTAGAACTTTTCCCAGAAGCCCGGGTGGCAATGCGGGATATGGTGCTTGCGGTATTTGCCCAGGTAGCGTCCATCGGCGTCGATGACGGCGGCGGTGTTGAAGAACACGCCGGCTTGCTCGACTTCATAGATCGGGACCACCAGCACCATCTTGTGCTTCTTCGCCAGGCGCTGGGCCCACTGGATGGTGGGGCCGGGAACGGGCTCGGCGATGTCGTACCAGCGGATCTGCTGCTCGGCGCAGAAGTAGGGCCCGTAGAAAAGCTCCTGCAGGCAGAGAATCTTCGCGCCCTGGCGGGCCGCCTGGCCGATGAGCTTTTCGTGCTTGCTCACCATCGCCTTCTTGATTTTCTCCAGCGACACTTTGGCCGGCGACCACTCGCACCGGGCCTGAATCAGTCCGCAACGAACCGAGCGTGGCATGGCTCACCTCTCGCTCTCGGAGAGCGCTGCTCGTCAAAAAGAAAAACCGCTTTGCCGGCAGCAGGCTCTACGGGTACACTCCGCGCATCATACTCGAAACGTCGGGCGGCAGCAAACCGTGAGCCCCATGGCCACCACCGGACCTCGTGCCCCGAGCAAGCCACATCTGCGTCTGCTGACGCGCGCCATCGGGCACGCCATTTACAACACCGTGCGGGCCGGCTCGCTGCTGCACGCCCAGGCGGTGGCTTTCAACATGTTCATGGCGTTTTTCCCGGCGCTGCTGTTTCTGGCGGGCATCGTCGCCTACGCCACACCGGAGCTGGAAGAATTCCTGAACGGCCTGCGCGTGGTGCTGCCGCCGGGCAGCCGGCGCGCGGTGGTGGAAACGATGCTGCGCATTTCGCAGAACCCGGGGCGACTCCTGTGGGTGGGAGCGGTGGGGACGATGCTGGTGGGCTCGCAGTTGATGTTTTCTCTCCGGCAGGTCTTCGCCATCATCTACGATCGCGAGGAGCGCGGTCCCTTCTGGCGGCAGCAACTGGAGTCGTTCGCCATGGTGCTGATCACGGTGGTGCCGTGGGTGGCAGTGAGCCTGCTGGTGGTTTTCGGGCGGCTGTTCCGGACCTGGCTGAGCGCGCAACTGGGTGTGGACCTGAGCGTCGGCATGCGCCTGCTGTGGAACGCGGGCTACTTCTCGCTGGCGATTGTGACGGCGACGCTAGTGCTGGGGACTCTCTATTACTTCCTCACCCCCAATGTGCGCCGGCGCTGGGACGACGTGCTGCCGGGAGCGGCGCTGGCGATGGGGTTGTGGTGGATCGTCACCACCGGCTTCGGCTTCTATGTGACGCGGGTGGCGATCTATGACGAAGTTTACGGCGGCTTCGGCGCCGCCATCGGCCTGCTGGTGTGGATGTACCTGAGCGCGGTGGTGATTCTGATCGGGGCGCAATTCAACGCCGAAATGGCCAGCCTGCGGTCGCGCTACGATTTGTACTAGAGGGAACTAGCGGGGCTTGGAGCCGTTGCCGGCGGCTTTGGGCATGTCGGGAAGCGAGAGGGCCACGCCGCGGTCAATGCGCATCACGATGCCGGTGCCGGCGGGCAGCGTGACTTCCTTGCCTTTCCAGAAAATGAACGCCGCCGCCGTGCCAGCGGCCACGCCGATTCCGGCGCCCAACCCGCCGCCCACTGCGGCGCCGGCGCCGGCGCCACCGGCGGCGGTGGCGATGCGCTTGACCTTGCTGGCGCCGCCGCCCTTGATTTCGCCTTCTTCGCCGAGCTTCAAATCCTTGGTCTGCTTCTTGTCCTCTTCGGTTTCAGGATCGTAGAGGTCCACCAGGCTGCCGCTGATGGGAACGCTGCCGGCGCCCGGGACTTCTATAGACTCAAACGTCAGCACCATCTTCCCGCCCTTGCCGAAGCGGCCGGGCTTCTGGATGTCGCCGATGCGCCCGTGAACGCGGGTGCCCATGGGGATGACTTCCACGTTGTCCACGACAATGGGTTCTTCCACGGTGCAGATGACGCGGTCGCCCTTCTGGTTGAACTTGGTGTCAACGCTGGTGCGCAGGCGCATGGCCATTTCGGTGCCCTCTTCGAGGAAGAAGTCGCGCGCCACGAGCGTCCCGGCGCCGGCCAATACCACCAGGCACACAAGTGCCGCGATGCCTTTACGGCTGATTCTGGAAGTTTGCATCTATTG
>JAXIPK010000320.1:0-9437 GCA_045402975.1 Acidobacteriota bacterium | reverse complement strand
GGCCAGCGTGTTGGGGCGGGGGCTGCGCTTCTTCGCCGTCGCCGCCCTGATGAAACGGTGGGGCCCGAAGGCCAAGGAGTTCATCGACCGCTACTTCAACTGGCTGACACTGCTGTTCTTCCTGCTCCTGGCGCTGGGGTTCCTGCTGGTTCGCAAGCTGTTCTAGAGGGAGCGGCCGGGAAGCTGGAGCACGTCGTCCACCGGCATCAACTCGCGGGTCAGGAAGGGCTCGCCGTAGCGGACGCCGACCAGCGAGCCGTAGTAGCGGCAGATGGCGTCGAGGCGCTCTTCGAGGCCGGTGAGCGGGATATGGATGCCGCGCTGCATCTTGGGCGCGTCGAACTGGGAGCGGTAGCAGGCAATGGCGCGGGCGCGGCGCTTGTAATCGCGCGTGATATCCACAACGAAGCTCGGCTGTGCCTGCTTGCCGATGTCGAAGAGCAGGGCGTAGAGAATCTTGGTGGGACGGTGAGGCGCAGCGTCGAGGTCAAGCTTTGTAAGGCCGGCCAGGTAGCAGGCTTTGTAGCCGATATGGCTGGTGACGACGTGGTCGGGATGGCGGCCTTTCCAGTAGGGAAGAATCACTACGCGCGGGCGCAGAGCCCGAATCCGGGCGGCGACCTCAAGCAGCGTGGTGCGGTCGGGCTCGAGGGCTGAGTCGGGCAGGCCGAGGTTTTCGCGGTGGTACAGGCCAAGGGCGCGGGCGGCGGCGCGCGCTTCGCGGGCGCGTTGCTCGGGCGTGCCGCGCGTGCCCATCTCGCCGCGCGTGAGGTCGAGGACGCCGACGCGGTAGCCGCGGCGCACCGCGCCCGCCAGCGTGCCGCCGCAGGCGAGCTCGGCGTCATCGGGGTGCGCGACAACGGCCAGCAAATCAACGCCGCGCTGTTTCACGGTGTCAGCCCTACCTTCTTCAGCAGTTCCAAGGCGCGTCGCACTTGTGCGACGTCCACATGGTACTTGGCGAGCTTGCGGCCGTCGAGCATCAGCACCGGCACTTGCTCGCCGTAACGCGCGGCCAGCGCGGGGTCGGAGTCCACGTCCACTTCCTTGAGCGCGACGCCGAACTCCTGCAATACCGGCGCAAGGGTGCCCTTGGCCTCGTCGCAGAGGTGGCAGCCCGCGCGCGTGTACAAAGTGAGCTCCATCGCGCTATCTTTATCACTCCCTCGGGTTGTTTGCCAGAGGCAGGAGAGTGACACCGCATGGCGGAAAAGTCCTTGCAAGGGCAAGTGGCGCTGGTGACGGGCGGAGCGCGGCGCATCGGGCGCAGCATCGCGCTGGCGCTGGCGGGCGCGGGCGCGCGCGTGGCGGTGCACTACAACATCTCGAAGGCGGATGCCGAGGCGACTCGGGCGGAGATCGAGAAGCAGGGCGGGGAAGCCTTCCTCATCCAGGGCGACATCAGTCAGGTGGCGGAAGCGCAGCGCGTGGCGGAGGCGGTGCTGGCGCACTTCGGGCGTGTGGACATTCTCATCAACAACGCCGGCATTTGGGAGCCGTATCACTGGGACAAGATCACCGAAGCCGACTGGGACCGCTTCCTCGACACCAACCTGAAGTCGCAGTTCTTTCTGGCGCAGGCGCTGGCGCCGCAGATGAAGCAGCGTGGCCGCGGGTCGATCGTCAACCTGGCGTCCATCGGCGGCCTGCGGGCCTGGGCGGAGTTCATTCCCTACTGCGTCTCGAAGGCCGGCGTCCTCATGCTGACCCGGACGCTGGCCAAGGCGCTGGCGCCGGAGATTCGAGTCAATGCGGTTGCGCCTGGTTCCATACAGTTTCCCGGCGAAACGCCGGACGAGTCCTACATCCGCAAGGCGCCTCTGAAGCGTACAGGAACGCCCGAAGACGTAGCGCAAACTGTCCTCTTTTTGTGCGCCAGCGCAGATTTCGTCACCGGTCAGACCCTCGTAGTTGACGGCGGCTTCACGCTCACCTAGTTTGTGCGTACCTAATCTACGTAGAATCAATAGCATACAAATTCCCGTAACGGTTGGGCCAATTCTTGCAACTAATCTGGTGAGCGCCGCATCAATTTAGGTTGCAAGGGGGCAGGAAAGGAAAATGGAGATGGCAGTCGTTACGAAGACTCGAACCAAGCCCGACTCGGGCAAGTACGCCGCCATTGAGCGGCTGCTGCGCGCCCGGCGTTCGGAGCTTCGCGACCACCTGCGAGCGCGCTGGGAAGAGGTCCAGGCGCAGAACCTGCCCGACGACACCTACGGCAAGGCCGCCCAGATTCAACTCGAGGACCTGGCCGTCGGCACCATGGAGCGCGAGCAGGCCATGCTGGCCGAGATCGAGCAGGCCTTGGGCCGGATGAAGGAAGGCCTCTATGGAATTTGCGCCGAATGCGGCGACGAAATCCCCGAGCGCCGGTTGAAGGCGCTCCCCTGGACGCGGCTCTGCCTGCGGTGCGCGGAGCGGCGCCAGACCGTTCTCTCCAACTAAGTACTTCGACCGTTCGCCCCGCACCCAAGCACCTTTCGCAGGGCGGTGCACATACCAAAGTGATTTCCCAAGGCGCTTGGGTGCGGGGCCAAGCCCCTCTCAACCAACTCCCACGGTTCGGAAGGGCATTTTGTTTTTCTGCTGTTAGTAGCGGCGACGAATCCTGCTGCGCGGATCGCGACTCGATGCCTATTCTGAAGCAGGATTCGTCGTCGGTCTTTTTTGAAAGCACCATTGTGAAAGGCCGACGAGGAATGCGCCCCGATGCCACCGGGGCAACTGCATTCCTCGCCGCTACCAATGCGTCGAGCTAGTAGGCGGCGAGCTGCTCGAGGCGGGCGACCACTTTCTCGGGGCTGATCATGAAGTACTCCTCCAGCGGCGGGCTGAAGGGCATCTTCGGGATGTCGGGCCCGGTGATGCGCATGATGGGCGCGTCGAGGTCGTCGAACGCGTTCTCCTGAATCAGCGCCGCCACCTCGGCGCCCGGCCCCATGGTCAGCTTTTCTTCGTGGACGACGGCGACACGGTTGGTCTTGCGCACCGTCGCGAGGATGGCTTCGGTGTCGAGCGGGCGCAGCGTGCGCAGGTCAATGACCTCGCAGCTCACGCCGTGCTTCGATTCCATCTGCTCGGCCGCCGCCAGTGAAACCTGCAAGCCGAAGCCGAAGGTGATGATGCTCAGGTGCTTGCCTTCGCGCTTCACCGCCGCCTTGCCGATGGGCACGGTGTAGTCCTCGTCGGGCAGCTCTTCCTTCACCGAGCGGTAAAGCTTCTTGTGCTCGAAGTAGAGGTAGCAGTCTTTGCCGCGGATGCACGACTTGAGCAGGCCCTTGGCGTCGTAGGGCGTCGCCGGATAGACCACCTTGAGGCCGGGCTCGTGCATGAACCAAGTGACGTTGTCCTGCGAGTGGAACAGCCCTCCGCCCACACCACCGCCGCAGCAAGTGCGGATGGTGATGTGCGGCTGGAAGGTGCCCGCGCTCCGGTAGCGGAGCTTGGCCACGTTCTGAATGATCTGGTCCATCGCCGGGGTGATGAAGTCGACAAACTGGATTTCAGCGATGGGATTCATCCCCACCAGCGACGCGCCGGTGCAGGCGCCGACGATGATGGCTTCGGCCAGCGGCGAATCCACCACGCGCTTTTCGCCGAATTTCTCCAGCAAGCCCTCGGTGGAGAGAAACACGCCGCCTTCGGCGATGTCTTCCCCCAGGATGAAGACGTTGGGGTCGCGCGCAAACTCCTCGTGCATGGCCTGGTTGATGGCTTTGATGAAGGTGACGGCTTCGCCCATCGCTTACTCCTCGGCGTAGACGTGCTGGGTGGCTTCCGAAGCGTCGGGATACGGACTCTTCTCGGCGAAGGCCACCGCGTCGTCAATGTCGGCTTTGATTTCCGCTTCGATCTTTTTCTTCCAGTCGTCGCTCCAGTAGCCGCGCTCGCGCAGCACGGCCTCGAAGCGCGGCACCGGGTCGCGCTTCTTCCACTGCTCGACTTCGTCTTTGGGGCGGTACTTGGCCGGGTCGATTTCCGAGTGGCCGTACCAGCGGTAGGTCTTGGCCTCGATGAGCGTCGTCCCTTCGCCGGACCGCGCGCGGCGGATGGCTTCGCGCGCAACCTGGTAGACGGCCAGCAGGTCGTTGCCGTCCACCACCACGCCCGGCATGCCGTAGCCCGCCGCCTTGTCGGCCAGCGTCTTGGCGGCGGTTTGCAGACGCAGCGGCACCGACTCGGCCCACAGGTTGTTCTGCACCACGTAGACGCAGGCCAGCTTGTGCACGCCGGCGAAGTTCACCGCCTCGTGCCAGGCGCCGGTGCTGGTGGCGCCGTCGCCACAGTAGGCGAAGCAGACGTCGTCCTTCCCCTTCATCTTCAGCCCGAAAGCCACGCCCGTCACCAGCTGCCACTGCGCCGCGATGGTGCTCGACGGGATGATGATGTTGTACTCGGCGTCCCCGAAGTGTGCCGGGGTGGACTTGCCGCGGTCCGGGCTTTCCACGCAGGCGAAAAGCTGGGCGATGATGCGCCGTGTCGGCACTCCCTTCACCACCGCCGCCACCATGTCGCGGTGCGACGGGCCGATCCAGTCCGACTTGCGGCAGCCGTAGAGCGTTCCCACGTGCGTCGCTTCCTGGCCCACGGCGGAGTAGAAGTTGCCCTTGAACTTGCCCTGCCGGAACAGCAGCCGCGCCCGCTCGTCCACCTGGCGGCACTTCAGCAGCAGGGAGTACATCTCCAGCAGTTGGTCTTTCTTCAGGTCGACGCTCGCCGCGCTCTGCGCGGCCGGCGCTGCCGCCTTGTCCGCCGCGGCGGGCCTGTCGTTCTTCGACGGCTTCACTTCCTTCTTCGTCACCGTCGCCGTCCGGGCCTTGCTCTTGGTCGCCATTGAAAAACACTCCCTTCCTACAGGGATCCATCAGGTATGAAAGTCCGCCATTATAGCATCAAGACTGCCTCACTCCCAGTTAGCTTTTCCAGCTTGCTAGAACGCGCCGGCAAGCTTGGCTTGGCGGGCTTTTTCCTCGTCCACGAAGACCAGCAGGATGAGGCCGGCCACAAACAGCACAATCAACGAGATAATCGCCGTCCGCGACGACCCCGTCGCCTGCTTGACGATGGCAAACAGCCACGGCCCCCACATCGCCGCGAACTTGCTGAACACGGTGTAGAACCCGTAGAACTCCGCGCTCGCCTCTTCCGGCACCATCGAGCCGTAGAACGACCGGCTCAGCGCCTGTGAGCCCCCCAGCACAATCCCCACCACCGCGCCCATCACGAAGAACTGCGCGGCATTCTGGATGAAATAGGCGTAGACCACCACCCCCGACCACAAGCCCAGCGTCAGCATGATGGTGCGCTTGGTCCCGATGCGCCGCGCCAGCCGGCTGAAAATCAGCGCCCCCAGGCTGGCGATGGCCTGCACAATCAGCAGCGTCAGCAGCAGGTACACCGTGGGCAGCTCCAGCTCCACCTTGCCGTACACCGTCGCCAGGTTGATGACCGTCTGAATCGCGTCGTCATAGAGCATGAAGGCAAGCAGGAAGATCGCCAGATGCCGGAAGCGCCCCACGCGCCGCGTCGTGGTGAGCGTGCGCGAGACGCCGATGTGCGCATACGCCACCGGCCGCGGCCACGCCGCGTAGCGCTCGGGCATCGGCTCGGCCGTGTCGGTTTCCTTCAAGTAGCGCACCGTGAACAGCGCAAAGCCCCCCCACCACACCGCCGCCATCACGATGCCCAGCCGCGCCGCCTGCGCTTGCGTCAGCCCGAACGAATCGTGCAGCGCCACCAGCGCCAGCGCCAGCGCGACCTGCAGCCCGCCGCCCACATACCCGTAGGAGTAGCCCTTGCCCGACACCCAGTCCATCTGGTCGTCGCTGGCGATGCGCGGCAGGAACGAATCGTAGAAAACGTTGGCGCCGGTGAAGCCTACCTGAGCGATGAGAAAGATGAGCAGCGTCTGCGCGATGTCGCCGCGCTCGGAAAAGTAGAGCAGCAGAGAAAACAGGCAGCCGGTGTAGGCGAAGCTCAGCAGGAAGCGCTTGCGCGCCGCGGAAAAGTCGGCGATGGCCCCCAGCACCGGCGCGGTGAGGAACGCGATGAAGGTGGCGGCTCCGACGGTGAACGCCCAGAGCGTATCGGCCTCATAGGTCGTCCCGCCGATGACCACACCCTCGCGCCCCACCACCACCTCGGCGAAGTACGCCGGCAGCAGCCCGACCATGATGGTGGTGGCGTAGGCGGAGTTCGCCCAGTCATACATGCACCACCCGAAGATGGTCTTCGGGTCGTTCTTAGCCGCCCCGACCGACGACATGTTGCCCGGCAGGGTACTGTCGCCTTCGGCAGGCGTCAACGCATTTGCAGGGTGGCCCTACCGCCAGGTGATGAGGCCGGTGGCGGCGAAGTTGTTGAGGTCGGGGTGGTGCGGGCGCACGCGCACGGTGTAGCCGTGCATGCCGCTCTGCTCGCAGGGAATGGTGCCGACGTAGAGGTGGCGGCCGTGTCCCAGGTCTTTTTCCACCTGCATCGAGACGCTCTGGGCTTCGGTGAGCTGCCGGTCGGCGGTCAGCCGCCCGTAGTAGACTTCGACGTTGACGTCTTTGGGATTGATGGGCCCGAGGCGGACTTCGGCGGCCACTTCGTACTCCTCGCCCACTTTCGCCTTGCCGTCGCGGCGCGCCTCCACCTTTTCGACCTTCACCTCGCCCCAGTTCTGCCGCAGGCTGTTCTTCCAGTTCAGCAGGTCGCGGGCCCGCTGCATGGTTCCTTCGATCATGTGGCCGTAGTAGCGCGCCGCCGGCAGATAGTATTTCTCCGAATATTCCCAGAGCATCCGCGTGGTGCTGAAGGTCGGTCCCAGCAGGCGCATGGACTTCTTCATCTTGGCAATCCAGCGCCGCGGCAGACCGTCGGGGCCTTGGTCGTAGAAGGTCGGCACGACGTCCTTCTCGAGGATTTCGTAGAGCAGGTTCGACTCGACGTAGTCCTGGTAATCGTCGTCCGAGTACTGCTCGCCGCGGCCGATGGCCCACCCGGTCTCGGGGTGGTAGCCTTCGACCCACCAGCCATCGAGCACGCTCAAGTTGAGCCCGCCGTTGCAGACCACCTTCATGCCGCTGGTGCCGCTGGCTTCCAGCCCGCGCCGCGGGTTGTTGAGCCACACGTCCACGCCCTGCACCAGGTAGCGCGCCACCACCAGGTCGTAGTCCTCGATGAAGACCGCGTGGCGCCGCAGCTCGTCCTGCTGGCAGAACTGCACGATGGCCTTCATCACTTCCTTGCCCTGGGTGTCGCGCGGGTGAGCCTTGCCGGCGAAGAGGATCTGCACCGGGCGCGGGGAATTGAGAAGGATTTTCTTCAGACGGTCGAGGTCGCGCAGGATGAGGTTGGCGCGCTTGTAGGTGGCAAAGCGGCGGGCGAAGCCGAGGGTGAGGGTGTTGGTGTCGAGGACGCCGCGGGCGCGGTCGAGCTCGGCCTGCGAGGCGCCGCGGCGCTCGAGCTGCTTCACCAACCGCTGCCGCGCCACCGCCACCAGCCGCTCGCGTCGCCGTTCGTGCGTGGCCCACAACTCTTCGTCCGGGATGTCGTCCACCGGCTGCCAGGTGGCCGGGTTGCCGGGCTCCTGCCACCACTCCGTCCCCAGGTAGCGGTCGAAGAGCTGGTGCATCTCGCGTGAAACCCAGTTGCGGATGTGCACGCCGTTGGTGACGTGGCCGATGGGAACCTCGTTTTCCGGCAGGGCGGGGAAGAAGCGTTGAAAGAGTTTGCGCGAAACCTCGCCGTGCAGCTTGCTGACCGCATTGGCATGGGCGCTGGTGCGCAGCGCCAGCACCGCCATGTTGAAGGCCTCGTTCGGGTCGCGCAGGTTGCCGCGGCCGAGCGAAAGGAAGTCGTCCCACGAGATACCGGCCTCTTTGGCGAACTCGCCGAAATACTTCTGCATCGTGTCGGGCGCGAAGACGTCGAAGCCGGCCGGCACCGGCGTGTGGGTGGTGAACACGCCGCCGGCGCGCACAATCTCCAGCGCCTCCCAGAAATTCAGCCCGCTCTCTTTCATGATCAGGCGGATGCGCTCCAGCGACAGAAACGCCGAGTGGCCTTCGTTCATGTGGCAGACCATCGGCTTGAGGCCCAGGGCGGAGAGCCCGCGCAGGCCGCCGATGCCCAGCACAATCTCCTGCCGGATGCGGGTCTCGTGGTCGCCGCCGTAGAGCTGGTCGGTGATGTCCTGATACTCCTGCGGGTTTTCGGGCAGGTTGGTGTCGAGCAGATAGAGGTGGCTGCGACCGACCTGCGCCGCCCAGACCTGCACCTTGATCGTATGGCCGGCCATGCGGACTTCGATTTTGACCGTCTTGCCTTCGGCGTCGGTCGCCTGGCGCACGGGCAGGTTGTAGAAGTCGTTGGTCGGGTAGGATTCCTGCTGCCAGCCGTCGGAGGTGAGGTACTGGCGGAAGTAGCCCTGCTGGTAGAGCAGCCCGACGCCGACCAGCGGCACGCCCAGGTCGCTCACGCCCTTCATGTGGTCGCCGGAGAGCACGCCGAGGCCGCCGGAATAAATCGGCAGGCTTTCGGAGAGGCCGAACTCAGCCGAGAAGTAGGCGATGAGTGGCTTGTCGGGGTAGCGCTTGTCCCACCAGGTGGGCTCCTGGAGGTACTCCTGCATGCGCTCGTAGCTGCGCTGGTAGAACGACATGAAGTTGTCGTCCTTCACCAGCTCCTGCAGGCGCTGCTGCGAGATCATCCCCAGCAAGAGGACCGGGTTCTGGTAGCACTGGTCCCAGAGCGCACGGTCGAGGCGGCGGAAGACGGCGCGCAGGTCGTCGTCCCAGGTCCAGAGCAGGTTGTAGGCCATCTCGCGCAGGCCCTGCAGCTTCTCCGGCAGGGCAGGCGAGACCTGGAATGAGTCGAGCTGCATCGGTGTCATTCAGCTTGTGAGACGGGCGAAGCGTAGCGCGGCAGCCGCCTTCTGTCAAACCCTTCACCCATCACCGAGCCCGGCGGCACCTGCCGCCGGGTCTGAAGGTGGTGGCTGAGACTAAACGGTGATTTGCGTGTCGTCGAACTTGGTGAAGGTGAAGCCGGCGAAGTCTTCGTTGTAGGTGGCGCGCTGATCGCGCAGCACGCTCATGGCGACCGCCTCGCCGAGCTTGAGCGATTCGATACCATCCGAGCGCCAGTGGATGCCGGCCATGTTGCGCCCGGTGGCGACGTTGGAGGCCAGCTTGTTGAGCTCCCCGCCTACCGTCAGGCTGCCCGCATCCGCGCCGCGAAAAGCCACCAGCTCGCGCCCGCCCGGGTTGGGGACAACAGGCTCGGGCACAACGAAGCTCTCGTTGAACAGGGCTTTCAGAATCGTCACACACGCCCCGGCAACCGTGGCGTGCCCGGCGCCATAGGAGGGATGGAGCGGAGAGCCTTCGGGATACGCTTGCGGCAGCAGTCCGGTGCCGAAGCGGGTGAGCGTCATCGCCAGGGCGCGC
>JAXIPK010000062.1:0-1729 GCA_045402975.1 Acidobacteriota bacterium | reverse complement strand
TTCGCTTCCTCCTCCGCCGCCTCCATCTTGTCCTGCTGCTCTTTGAAGCGCTGGCTCCACTCCACCGGCTCCAGTCCCAGCAGCCGGTCGTAGACGTTGTAGGCCACCACAAGCGGCAGCGAGTTCGGGCTCAGGTTGGTGAGCACCACCACGCCGACCTTGTCGTCGGGAAGGAAAGAAAGAAACGCGATGAAACCATCAATCGCGCCGCCGTGGTGCACCAGCCGGTGCCCGCGATACGACGTAACAAACAACCCCATCCCGTAGCTCGTGTGTCCCAGCTCTTTCCACACCGACGGCGCCGGCGTCGGCATCTGCGGCGTCTGCATCTGCACGGCGTAGTTCTCCGACAGCACCGGCTTGCCCTCGTACTTCCCTTTGTTCATGTGCAACAGCAGGTAGTAGCTCATCTCCGCCACGCTGGAGTTGATCGATCCCGCCGGCGCCATGTTGTCGATCACGCGGAACGGCACGCCCTTCACCTCTTGCTTCGCTTTTTCGTACGGCCGCGCGAAGTCGTCACTCTTCTCCGACTCCAACACCGAGAAGTTCGACCGCGTCATCCCCAGCGGCCCGAAAACGCGCTGCCGCGTGAAGTCCTCCCAGCTCATCCCCGAGAGCTTCTCTTCCAGGTAGCCCGCCGTCAGGAACATCAGGTTGTTGTACTGGAAAGTGGTGCGCAGGTCTTTGCTGGGCTCGAGGTAGCGTAGCCGCTCCACCATCTCCCGCCGCGTAAACGTGGAGTTGTACCAGAGCGCGTCGTGCCGCGGCAGCCCCGAGCGGTGCGTCACCAGGTCGCGCGGCGTCATCCGCTCGCTCGCCATCGGATCGTAGAGCCGGAACTCCGGCAGGTACTCCCGCACCGGCTTGTCCCAATCGAGCTTGCCCTCGTCGGCCAGCATCGCCAGCCCGGTTACGGTGAACGACTTGGTGATGGAGCCAATGGCGAACAGCGTCTGCGGCGTCACCGGCAGTTTCTTCTCCACGTCGCGCTGGCCATAGCCCTTGAGGTGAATCACCTGCCCGTCCTTCACCACCGCCACTGCCAGCCCCGGTACCTTCCACACCTTCATTTGCTCTTCGATGAAAGCGTCCAGCCCATCGAGCGGCTGCGCCTTGCTCGCCGCAGGCCTGCCCGCGGGCTTGCCCTGCGCCCACGCGGTCGCGGGAACGGCCGAAAGGACAACGACAGCCATCAACAAACACGCCAGGGTTCTCCTCATGGTCCCTCCTGGAAGAATCGGCTTGAGCTCAATTCCCTTCGCGGGCGCGGATATCCGGCCGCACCCCCGGCGGCAGGACAAACGCAAAGAACGGCGGCATCAAATCAATGTGCCGCATGTAGACCGCCAGTTGCGCCTTGTGATGAATCTCGTGCTCCAGCATGTACCACAGCCAGGAGCGCAGCGGCCACTCCACCGGAATGTTGGGCACGCGGACAATGGACTCGAGCTGCCCCGGCGCCAGCGCGCCCAAGCGCCCCAACGTATAGGCGCGCGCCTCCTTCAGCTTGCTCCGCAGATCCTCACGAGTGAACCGCTGCCGCGGCGCTTCCAGCCGCGTCGCGTCCCAGTCGCCTTCGAACAGGCCGTGCGAGTAGAACTCCTCCACCTGCGCGATGTGGCAGAACTGCTGCGCGAAGCTGAACTGCGCCACCGAGGGATACCACGGCAGCTTGTCGTCCGGCACCAGGTCGAGCGTCTGCAGCGTCACGCCGCGGTAGCGCTCC
>JAXIPK010000269.1:0-2702 GCA_045402975.1 Acidobacteriota bacterium | reverse complement strand
TTCCGGGGGAAGACTAAAGTCGCCCCATATGTTCCGGTGCGATTCATAGTGGCGGTGATACCCGAGGAAGGTCGGGTCACGCGCGTAATGGGCTGGTGTGCGGAGCCCCTCTTTGAAGAGGCCAAGGACGCGTTAGAGAAGATAGTTGTTTCCTACCACCCGTTCAAGCAATGAGGCGAGAAGAGCCTGTGTGTAAGTGATTCACCCGGCAGGCAAAGGCGCGCGGGGGCAAATTCCTCAAGCGCCAGACCTACTCCGGGGTCTAGGCCGAATCACGGCAGGTCAATCAACAGCAGCTCGGCCGCTTTGCTTGCTTGAAGCTCGAGCCGCGATTCGTTTTCCACGCGCGCTTGGTCGCCGATGGCCAGCGGCTTGCCGTTTAAAGCCAGGGAGCCGTCAATCACAAACACGTAGGCCCGGCGGCCGGATGCGAGCTCCAGCACCGGGTGGTCGCCGGCCCTGAGGGCGGAGATGTAGACCGTGGCGTCCTGATGGATGTGCAGCGCGCCGTCGAGCGGCCGGCCGGAGGCCACCGGCAGGAGGCGCGACTGGCGCTGCTCGCGGGTGAACTGCTTTTGCTCCCAAGAAGGCTTCAAGCCGCGCTCGGCGGGATGAATCCAGAACTGCAACAGGTGCAGCGGCTCGGTCTTGGAGGCGTTGAATTCGGAGTGGCGGATGCCCGTGCCGGCGCTCATCCGTTGCAGCTCACCGGCGCCGATGACGCCGCGGTTGCCCAGGCTGTCGCGGTGCTCCAACTGTCCGTCCAGCACATAGGTCAGGATTTCCATTTCGCGATGCGGATGCTCGGGAAAGCCGCCGCCTGGGGTGATGGTGTCGTCATTGAAGACGCGCAGCGGGCCGAAGCTGACGTTGTTGGGGTCGTAGTAGTGGTCGAAGGAGAAATGCCAGTAGGTGGAGAGCCAGTCGCTCTGGAAGTGATAGCGCTCCGCCGCGGGAATGACCTGGATCATACCAAGCTTGGATGAAAGCTAGTGCGGGAGCGATTCAACCAGGCGGCGTAGGCGGATGTGGTCGGAGGTTTTCAGGTCGAGGAACTCGCAGCCCATGCCCACGCCCGGAACCAGGCGCTTGACGACGCACACGGTTTCGATCGCCGGCCCATCAGCAAAGTGCAGCGTAGCCACAAACTCGGCCATTGCCGGCAGGGGCGCGCGGGTTTCAATGAGCATCCCGCCCAGGCTGAGATTGAGCAGGCGGGCGCGCATCTTCTCGCCGCTCCATTCGTACTCGATTTCCGCGAAGTAGGTAGCGCGGTACTCTTCCCGCCGATCCAGGCCGGAGGTGTTGGTGTCCGTTGTTCCCATGGGCTATCCCCCGCGCGATGCTAGGGCGGGCTGCCCGCCGAGTCAAGCACTATGAACCCAGCAGATGGATAAACAGGCGCTCGTACTCGGCGGTGATTCCTTCCCAGTTGTAGAGCCGACGGGCTCGCTCGTGAGCGCGTGCGGCGAGCTCCTCCCGGAGTTTCGCGTCGCCCAGCAAGAGCTGGAGCTTCTGCGCGAGATCCTCGGCCGAAGGGTCGAAGGGGATCCCGGTGTCGCCGGCGACCTCCACGTTTTCAGGCGTGTTCAGGTAGAGCACGGCGTTGCCGCAGGCCATGGCTTCAATCAAGGCCGGGTGTGTTCCGCCCACCTCCGTGGCATGAACATAGACTCCGGCATTCTGCTGCAACTGCCAGTAGCCGTCTCCGTAGATGGGCCCGGTGAAGGCGACGCGGGGATCGCTTGTCTTCTTGAGCTCTTCGACATATTCCGGGCGATAGGGATTGCCGCCCACCACAGCCAGCCGCCAGTCCGTACTGACTTTTTCGAAGCCGCGAATGACAAGCTCGGGGTTGTTCTCCGGCTCCAGGCGGCTGACGTAGAGGATGTAGCGACGCGGTTCCAGGCCCAGCCGTGCCAGGAGGGGCGCGGCGTCGCCCACAGGGCGCGGCTCGGCGCCGTAGGCAATCAGAGTGGATGACTTGCCGTAGCGGCGTCGGTAGTAGTCCTGCATCACGCGAGCGTCGGTCACCATGGCAGTCGGGGTAACCAACGCCAGCCACTCGCACAGCCACAGATAGGCGCGGCCCAGCCAGTTCCACTTGCGGCGGCGACGGTCGAGCCCGTCCACGTTGAGCGCCACCGGCTTCCCCGCCAGCCGCGGGATCCAGGCGAAGGGGCTGTTGGCGACGTTGCAGAGGAAGACCAGGTCGGCGTCGCTGAAGGCAACATGCAGGGCCGAAAGAAAGGTGTTGATGACCGTGTCGAAATACTTCCACGCCAGGGTCGGCAGGAGGACGATGCGCATGCCGCGATAGGTGGGCTGGTCGTACTGGATCTGCGGGCGCCGCCCGTAGACCGTTACCTGGTGGCCGCGCGCTGCCAGCCGAGCACCCAGCTCCTCAGCCAGCGTCTCAAAACCGCCGTAGTTGGCGGGCACACCGCGGGTCCCGACGATGGCGATTTTCATGGTGCTCACTCTGCGGACACAGCAGGATCACGACCAGTATAAAGCCTCGGCCACCACCTCGCCTGCGGAACTTTCTCCCCTGCGCCCGGCGCGAGATGCGTTGACATCGATGGGTTCCTGTGTGAACCTACTTAATTAGATTGCTGCGCTGTTCCGCGCGAGAAGCGATCGCCGCGGCCGTGCTGGGTGTCACGGTACGCGGGGGAACAGCCACGACAACCGAGTCGCCC
>JAXIPK010000201.1:0-8645 GCA_045402975.1 Acidobacteriota bacterium | reverse complement strand
CGGTTTTTTTTCCGCGGCTGTCGGACTCGCGCCGCGGCCGCGTTCGCGTTGCCCCAATGTCGCAAACGGAATTCTTTCAAGAATTGCTGGGCTACTCCTTCAACGTCGTCCTGGTTCCGCGACGCCGCTTGCGCCGCCAGTTCGCGCTCTTCAGCCGCATGGCGGAGACCATTCCCGCCCGACGGCTGCTTGTTCCGCGCGGTCTTCGCCGGTTGGAGGAAGTGGCCGAGAGAATTGAGCGGGACCTGGCGGAAACCCCGACCTAGAAGGAGAGCATCACCTCGAAGCCGTCCGCCTCGCGCGGGACCTGGCTGGTCTCCGTCCAGGCGTGGCCTTCGAGTGCCGCGCCGCTTTTGCGCAGGCCGATGCGCAACTGGCAGGGGATGCCGCGGGCGCGCAGCAGGCGATAGATCACCAGGCTGCGCGTGAGACACGTAGGCGAGAACGGCAGGCGGCGGTAGAGCGCTTCGACCAGATGAGTCGCGCGCGCCGCTGCCGCCGATGGAGCACCGGCAGCCGCTGAGTCCAACGGTGCGCTTTCGATCGGAGCGGGCAGCCAGTGGCGCGGGGCGCGCAGTCGCACGTTCAGCTCCACGACCGGAATCAGCCACAGGCAGCGCAGCACGACGCCCCAGTCGTCCCCGCTCAAACTCCGCAACGTTGCCCAGCTACTCATAGACTTCGATCAGACCCTTCTCCCGCAACTCAGCCAGCAGGGCGCTGAGGTCCTGCTCGAGTTGCGCGCGGCTGGCGGCGTACTCCTGCTCGAGCGCCTCGACCACGCGCCGCGGCTCTTGGAGCTCCGCCAGCAGCGTCCACATCTGCATTCCGGTTTCATTGAGGCCGTAGTAGACGCCGTTGTGCAGGTTCAGCAGGACCATCTCACCGCCCAGCTCGCGGAAGATGACGTCGCGCGCCGGCCGCACTTTTCCTTTGGGCAGAGCGGGCATGGTCACGGGTGCACCGCGGCGGGCTGATGGCGGGCGGCGCCCTTCATCATTCCGCTCAGCCGCAGCCAGCGCACGCCCCAATAGAGAAAACCGAGCCCACCGGGGAGCGAGACCGCCGCCAAGTCGCCGGCGGACGGCCGCAGCAGACGAGCGAGGTAACGCGCCTGGTCGCGGCGCCGTTCGTGCATCGCCAGCCGCAAGCGATGCAGACGCGACGGAGTCTGCGGCGGCTGCGGCACAAAGGGATTGGCGACCGCAGCGGCGGGAAAACGCCGCGGGCGCGCCGAGGCCAGCGCGGCTTCCACCTCGCCGGGAACGGACGCCGAGAAATAGGTTCGCAGAGCGTCGAGCGTGAGGCCAAGAATGCGCCGCAGGCCGAGGCGGCGCGCGCGGTCGAGGACCTGCGCCCAATCCGGCGGACGGCGCTCGAGCCAGTGGGCGAGATCGGCCAGCAGCTTCAGCCCGCCCCAGCGGTCGGCGGCGGCGCGCAAAGAGAGATAGAGAAGGTTCAGGTCGGGCGGCAGCCCGGGCTCGCCTGCCTTGTCCAACGCAGAGCGCAACTCATCGTCATCCAGCGGAAGAATGCGCCAGTGAAGCTCCAGCAACACCGGCAGCCCGGCGACGGTGGATTCGAGCGAGCACTCGCTGGTGAATTCATCCCCGGTGGCGGCCAGGCGAGCGGCGGGGACGCCGCGCGGCGCCGTCAGCCGGTAGCCCGCCGCTTGCAGGGCCTCGAGCGCGCCCGGCAGATCGCGGGGAGAAACGTAGAGGTCAACGTCCACCTGGGTGCGCAAGGACAAATCGCCGTACGCGAGCTCCGCCAGCCCCGTGCCCTTCAGAGGCGCGGCGCAGACACCGGCCTGACGAAGCTGTGCCAGCAGCCGGCCCTGCTCATGGTGCAAGAAGAGATTGCGGGCCGAGTTGGCGCGAAAGCTTTCTTCCCACGACGGGTTGACGGGAACGCCAGCCTGACGTAGGCGATGAAAAGCGAGAGGGAAGAGATCGAGGGTGGCGGCGCGGGCGAGCAGCGGCTCTGCATCCGTGCCGGCGGGGATGGAAGCGCTGCGAGGCGAACACAGCGCCAGCACGGCGCGATCGGTGGCAGTGGAGGCAAAGATGGGGAAGCTCCACTGCGCTGGAGTCGACATGAAAGGCTACCGCGCCGCGACGCCCCAGATGACTATGCCGGTGGTGAGCTGAATGGCCGCCTCGGCCATGCGCCGCATTCCCCTCTTGAAGGCGCTGTCGGGGATATACAGGATATCGTTCTCCTGCATGGGCACGTCTTCTGTTTTCCGAGCGAGGATCTCGGACACATTCACTGGAATGGTTTCTTCGGTGTCCGTGCCCGGCGCGCGGCGGACAATCACGGCCTTGTCGGCTTTGGCGGTGGGAATGACGTATTCGGCCAGCGCCAGCGCTTGCAGGACGGTGACTTGCTCGTGGCGGTCCTTCAGGACAAAGCCGCCGGGTCTCCTGACCGCGCCCACCACGTAGACAATGCCGCCGCGCGGCACGGTGACCATGTCGCCGGCATAGATGGGTACGTTGACAGTGGGGTCCTTGGCATCCATGAGATCGCGGATCTTGATGGGCAGCACGCGCGGGTTGTCGCCTTCCGGCTGGGGCTGCTCGGAGTTGGCCGGCAGCTCACGCAGCGCCGCGCCGCGGGTGACGTAGACCAGCGGGCCGGCGTCATCGGTCAAGCCTTCCGCCGCCGAGAGCACTTCCAGCAGCGTGATGGGGCCGTAGACGGGGAGCATCTGTGGCTTCTTTACCGCGCCCAGCACCGCCACCGGGCGGCTCCTGTATTCCTTGACCAGCACAGTGATCTGCGGGTTGCGGAGAATCTGCCGCTCTTCAAACTCACGCGCCAGACTCATCGCCAGCTCTTCCGGCGTCAGACCGTCGGCCTGGACGGGCTGGGGAATCAGCGGCAGCAGGATGACGCCGCTGGCGCTGACGCGGACGTCGCGGGAGAGGTCGGGGGCGTCGTAGACGGTGATGCCCAGCAGATCGCCGGGGCCGATAACATAGTTTCGCGCCGGTTCGGCGGGCTTGGCGGGATTCTGCGCGGCGAGCAAAGGCGCCGCGGTCAGAAGAAGAGAAAGAACAGAGGCCAGGATTCTCCGCACCATCGCCACACCCCCGTAGCGTGAGAAGAATCGTAGCACTCGCACACGGGCGGGTCAACCGCGGGCGGTTTGGCGAAGCAAGGCTTCGTACTGCGCGGTGCAGACGGGGCGGGCGAGGTGAGCGAGAGCGTAGGCGCGGCCGCGGGCGCCGAGCTCGGCGGCGTGCTGCGGCTGCTCGAGCAGGCGTCGAATGGCGGCGGCCATGGCAGCGGAGTCGCCGGGCGGGACCAGCAGGCCGCAGCCGGCCTCGCGCACCAGCTCGCAGGCATCGCTCTCGGGATTCAGACTGGCAATCACAGGACGCCCGGCCGCCATGTAAGTAGCGAGCTTGGAGGGCACGACCGGAGTTTTCATTGATTTCTTCAGCGTAACCAGTCCAACGTCCGACGCCGCCACCAGCGCGGGATAATCTTCGCGGGAGACAAACGGCAGCAGCCGCACGTTCTCCAGGCCTAGCTCGGCCACGCGGCGCTCGACGCCGGACCGCTCGCTGCCGTCACCGACAAGAAGAAAAACAATGCGGGGCTCATCGCGCAAACAGGCGGCGGCTTCGACGATGGTTTCCATGTCCTGGGCGTAGCCCATCACGCCGGCGAAGAGCACCACAAACTTTTCGCCCAGCTCGAGCTGGCGGCGAAAGCGGTTGTGGCTGCCGCGAGTCGCGGCGGCGTACGGCTCCAGGTCCACCCAGTTGGGAATGATGCGGAGCTTGGCCTCCGGAACGTGCGCGGCGCGCAGCCAGGCGGCGTTGCCGGTGGAGTGCACGCTGACGGCGTCGGCGTGCCGGTAGACGTACTGCTCCAGGCGTCGGAAGAACGAAATGAGCAGCGGGTTGCGCAACGCGCCCAGGTCAATGGCGTTCTGCGGGAAGAGGTCCTGGACGTTGAGGACGAACGCGGCCTGCCAGCGCCGGGCCAGCCAGCGCGCGGCCAGGCCCAGCGTCACCGGTGGCGAGTAGATGAGAATCGCGTCCTGACGGGGCAGGCGGCGTGCGGCGCGATAGAACGCCAGCGGGAGATAGAGCTGCCCCAGGCCGCGGCGCCAATGCGACACGTTGTGGATGGCGGCAGTGCGCACGCGGATGACGTCGAAGGCCTCCGGTTTCGTCGAGGACTCCGCGTTGAAGGCGAGATTGTAGCGCGGCTCGCAGGTGACGACGGTGACTTCGTGGCCGCGGCCGGCGAGGTCTTCGGCCAGCTCATACATCAGGTGCGAGGAGGAGCGCACCTCGGGCGGGAACGCGTCGGTGAGCAGGAGAATGCGCATCGGCCGGCGCTATGCTATCGAGAGCCGCGCGGCTCGGCAATGGCGGCGGGCACCAATAGCGAGAGCGCATCGGGGACGACGGTAAACTCCATCGGGAGCTCGCCGATCAACTCTCCGTCGGCGTGCACGTAGACGCAACCCCGACTTTGTCGGGGCCGAGCCTCGACTCGCCGCGCGCGGAGAAAGCGCACGCGGGGGCAACGCTTGAGCAGCCCGGCGAACTGCGCCAGCAGGTAGAGCAGGTAGAACACCCGTGGCTGGCGCGGGAAGACGGCGACTTCGAAATCGTCGCCCAGCAGGTCGGCGCCGGTGGTGATTTGCACCGGGCCGCCGTAGTTCTTGGCGCGGCCGAGGACGAGCAAAGCAGCGGCCAGCGTTTCGCCGTTCACCTCGACGTCAAACTCGCGAAAATCGTAGCGCGCCCACTGCCGCAGACCCTCGAACCAGTAGGACAGCATCCCCCAGCGCAGCTTGGTGTGGCGGCTGAGGCGGTAGAGGATGTTGGCGTCGGCGCCGGCACCGGCCATGGCGATGAAGTAGCGCGCTCCGGCGCGCCCGAGCGCGATGCGGCGCACCACGCCCCGCGGGATGTACTCGGCGGCGCGCCAGACGTCCCACGGCAATTCGAGCTCACGCGCCAGCGCATTGCCGGTGCCTGCCGGCAACACCGCCAGGGGAACGGACGAGCCGGCCAGGCCGTTGACGACTTCGTTGATGGTGCCGTCGCCACCGGAGACGATGACGAGGTCGCGCCCGGCTGCGACCGCCTGCCGGGCCAGCTCGGTGGCGCTCTCCGGGCCGGCGGTGGGAATCAGCTCCACGCGCAGGCCGTGGACGCCCAGCAGCGCCACGGCGCGTTGCAAGTCTTGCTCGCGCCGGGCGCGGCGTCCGGCGAGCGGATTGTAGATGAGCACAGCGTGGCGGAAGCGCATTCGCCCATTCTAGCGCGCGCACAAAAGGAAAGGGCCGCGATCGCCGCGGCCCTTCTAGAGTTGAAGAATCGTTCGCTTGCTTACTTGATCGTGACTTCGAAGCGGATCGGCATATGCACGGTACCGTAGGTCGTCTGCCGGTTGCGGCGGATGATGTTCAGCTCGGCTTCATCACTTGCGGTGAAGCCCGGGTCGCCGCCGATCTCCGCCGGATCGGAAGTCACGCGCCAGGTGTTCTCTGAAATCCGCATGACCGCCAATGCCGGATAGTCGAGCTCGTAGGTGTACTTGCCGACGTAGAACTCCAGATCAGCCTGCACCTGGGCCGTGGTGCCGATGCCCATTTCGCGGTAGCGGCCGTAGTAATTGATCCCGAACAAGTCGGACTCCGCCAGGAAGTCGGCGGGCAGGCCGGAGCCCTGCACCGCGCTGTTGTTGGGATCAAACTTGAAATGCAGTGTGCGTCCGGAGTTGTAGGTGACGACGTCGACGTCCTTGCCGGCCACGCCGAAATAGCATTGCACGCCGCCGACCCCATTCTCGTAAACAGGGTTGCCATCGTCAAACACGCCAAACCCCGTGCCTGAAAGGGTCATCCACGTGGCCCTTAGCGGCGTGGCGCCGCCTTTCGCCCAAACCGCGCCGGCCACGAGCGACACGGCCAGCAATCCCACCAGAGCTACAACCAGAAACTTGCGATTCATTGGTATTGTCTCCTTCAGTCCCTCGGTCGGCCCTATGGGCCGCCGGTCTGACCCCCAACTACATTGGCAGAATACTCCATACGCTTTGCCCGCGCAATAGAGTGCACGTCACCAAGAGCACCGCCCCTGGCCTCCTAGTACCCACCGCCACATTAGTACTGGCACCTAAGTGGAAGTGCGCTAAAACAGGGCCTTTTAAGGAGATGGCGGGAGGGCCGGAGCGGGCCGGGAGGTCGTAAGCGGCGCTAGAATCACGTTCCAGAAGGTGGGATCTTCCTGCCCCAGCCGCCAGGCGGAGAATCCGCGCAGGCCGTACTTCCGCGCCAGATTGATGCGGTCGCCGAGGTCGCCGGCGTCGCTGAACCACACCTGGTTCCCGCCCTCGCCATTGCGGAAGGAAAAAGTTTTCTCCCGATGGACCGGGTCGGCCGCGACGCTCGCCTGCCACTGCTCGGCCAGCGCGCGCGCCTGGAGGTAGGAGCCTTCGCTGACCGTGTGGCCGTTCCAGCGGCGGAAGTAAAACGGCATCCCCAGCAGCAGTTTCTCGCGTGGGATGTCCTGCAGCAGGCGGCGGACGCAGGCTTCCATCCAGGGCAGGCTGGCGATGGGGCCGGGGTCGCGGAGCTGGATGTGGAGGTCGTAGGTCATCACGGCGACGTAGTCCACCTGGCGGGCCAGCTTGCGGTAGTCGAAGGCGCGCGCATCGCCGGTGGCCACCCAGCCGGGCGAGGACTCTGCCTTCGTCAGCGGCGCGTGCACGGCGATGCTGAGCTTCAGACGTCGTCGCCGCAGTTCTTTCGAGAGCCGCCCGACGAAACCCGAGAGCCGCTTGCGATCTTTCACCGCGACCTGCTCGAAGTCGAGCTCGAAGCCGCCGAAGCCGTGCTCGGCGGCCAGAACCAGCAGCTGCTCGATCATTCTTTTCTGCTTGCGTTTGTTGGAGAGAAGAGCGCGGGCCACGCCAGCATCGAAGTTCTGATTGACGACCAGAGGCAGGAGTGCAACGCGGCACTCCCGCGCCCACTTGACCACCGCCGGGTCAAGCGTGGAATGCACCGTGCCCTCGGCGTCCACCGCAAACCAGTTGGGCGAGAGCAAATCAATCTGGCTGGAGTTTTTCTGCAGCGAGCGCCAACTGGCTGGATCGTTGACGTAGTAGAAATGAGTGAGGAACTCGCGCTCCTGGCCGCGCAGCTCGGGCGCGAACAGCGCCGCGGCCAGCAGACACACGCCCACGGTCAGCTTCCGGCAGAGCCCTCCACCGGGACCTGTCCCCAGCGCTGCGGAGCCCGAAGACAAATCGATCCAACCTGCGAACGAAGGCTCTCCCGCCCTCGTTCGCCGTGCTCAATTCTTGACAGGGTAGGCGACGGTGAGTATAAGCGAGCCACAGCTTCTGGCAAGAGTTTTCTTGAGAGGACGGAAAGGGATGAAGAAGGGCGTGGCGCTGTTTCTGTTGGGGCTGGCGATCGGCGCCGGCGGAACCTACGTGGTCCTGACCTCGGGCCGGTTTTCGCTGCCCGTGCCGGGGCGCGTGCCGGCGGAATCTCCGTCGGTGTGCTACTCCTGTTTCTGGGATGGCTACGAGCCGGCGCTGCGCTCGCAGGTGGTCGAGTTCTACCGGCAGTATTCTTCGCCGGATCCGTTTCTGCAGGCCGACGCGCGCTACATCCTCTGGCGCGCCACCGGCAACCCGAGCTGCGATTCGCGCAACCTCTACCGCCAAGCGGCGGAAAGCACCGACGCCTATCGCTCGCTCCAGGCCTGGGCGGTCTACGGGCTGAGCGGGCCGGAGTGCGGCTGGGACGGCTCAAGCGAGCTGGCGCGCGCCGCCGACGCCGCGGAAAAGGCCGGCTTGCCCGCCACCGCCGGCCAGTTGCGCCAGCTCAGTCGCAACCGCTTGAAGCCGGAGATTGCGAACGTTCAAGTCAAGTCCTCTTTGAAAGCGCTGGCCACGGCCGACACCATGATTCTCGGCGCCAGCGCCGTTGAAGTGCCCGCCGGGACGAAAGTGGGCGCGCAGGTGGACCGGGTGGCGCGCGACTGGATCAGCTTCCAGATGCGCTGGGACCTGACCGGCAAACCGCTGCCCGTGGGGGCGCTGGTGGACTACCACGAAGGCAAGCTGGTGAAAGACATCCTGTCGCTCTCGGCGGTAGAAGTCTACCCGCTGGCCGGCGCGCTGGTGGCGCGGCAGGGCGAGACCTGGTATGCGGCCGATGAGGCCGGCGCGTTCCGCTTTCCGGTGCTGGGCGACAAGCTGCAATACCCGACCACGCACGTGAGCGGCTCGACGGCGTGGATTGTGGACACGCACGGGCTGTCGTCGGTGGCGGGCCAGGGAGTGGAGCGCAAGATGCAGGTGGTGGTGGGCAGCATGGATACGGAGAGCGACGCGCTGGCCGCGTTTCACCTCGCCGACCGCGGCGTTTCCGTGGTCTTCCCCAGCGACCGCTTCCAGGACGTTCTGCTGGGCTACGAAGGTGCGGGCGTGCTGCTGGGGACGGCGCCGGTGAAGCGCGCCGGCGACAAAGCCATCATCGGCGGCCAGCCCATCCAGTTTTCACGGCGGGAGAAGATTGTTGTGGAAGACGCCGACGCCGATTCACCCGCGGCGGCTTACGACGCGCCGGCGCGCTACTTCCGCCGCCTGGGCGC
>JAXIPK010000098.1:0-6538 GCA_045402975.1 Acidobacteriota bacterium | reverse complement strand
GGCGCACGCGCGGCAGGTCCATCTGACCACCGTGCGTGTGGCCGGAAAGAACCAGGTCGACGCCATGCAGGGCGGCCAGGGGCAGCACCGCCGGATTGTGGCTCAGCAACACCACGCAGGGCACGTCGTGGGCGCCGCGCAGGGCGGCGCGCACGTCGGCCTGGCCGTAGCCCAGGTCGTCCACGCCCGCCAGAACCACGGTCGAGCCGTTGCTCCCCAGCCGCACGTGGCGGTTGCGCAGCACTTCGATGCCGTTGCGCTCCAGCGCCACGGTAACGTAGTCCGCCCCCACGCGGTAGTCGTGATTCCCAAGCACGGCAAATACTCCCCGGCGGGCGCGGAGTTTTCCCAGCGCCGAAGCCACCGGCGCCACATAGTTGGGAGAATTGGTGACGAAATCGCCGGTCAGGGCCACTAGGTCGGGCTCGAGGCTGTTGGCCAGCTCCACCGCGCGCTCCACCTGCTCGAGCGGCATGTAAAGCCCGTGGTGGATGTCGGTGAGTTGGACGACGCGCAGCCCGGCGAAGTCGGCCGGCAGGCGAGGAAGGGAGATGGCCTGGTGGGTGAGGTGAAGCTGATGTCGGCGTCGAGTTGGCTTGCTTCGGAGTCGCATCAGAGGGGCGGTATCGAGAATCTGCCCCGAACTCGCGCAACTCTAGCATCCCCCTCCGGCGTTGTAAAGCTGAGGTTGCGCTAGATCAGAAGAGACTGCGGAATCGGAGATTGGGCGGCGATTTCAGCCAACACCTGCTGCATCTCGGGATGGATGAGGCCGTTGGAGGCCGCGATCTCGTTTCCGCCCAGCTTGTAGGGAAGTCCCTGGAAGTCGGTGACCGTGCCACCGGCCTCGCGCACCAGCAGCGCGCCGGCGGCGGTGTCCCATGGCTTGAGGCCGAACTCCCAGAAACCGTCGAAGCGGCCGGCGGCGATGTAGCTCAAGTCGAGCGCCGCCGAGCCGGCGCGGCGCACGCCGTGCGAGATCAGCGTGAAGCGGTGGTAGTAGAGGATGTTGGGGTTGGCGTGGCGCTTGCGCGCCGGAAACCCCGTGGCCAGCAGGCTCTCCGCCAGCCGCTCGGTGCGGCTGACGTGAATCCGCTTCTGATTGAGCCAGGCGCCTCCCCCGCGCTCGGCGTAAAACATCTCGCCACGCATCGGGTCATGCACCACGCCGACAAGGGCCTCCTCGCCCGACCACAGCCCCATCGAGACGGCGAAGACGGGAAACCCGTGGGCGAAGTTGGTGGTGCCGTCGAGCGGGTCCACGTACCAGCAGAACTCCGACTGCGTATCGCCGCCCGTGCCTTCCTCGGCCAGGATGGCGTGCCCGGGGAAAAAAGTGCGCAGCCGCTCGACGATGAGCGCCTCGGCCCGCCGGTCGGCCACCGTTACAATGTCTGCGCCGCCCTTGTATTCAATCTCGGGGCGCTTGCGAAACTCATCCGTCAGCAGCGCGCCGGCCTCGCCGGCAATCTCCAACGCCGCTTGCAGGTAGCGGTTCACGGCTGCGGCTCCACGAAATAACCCTTGCGGTGCTGGACGCGGTAGTCCGCGCCGCCCTTCACCCGCACTTCGATGGTGCGGAACTCGGCGCGGGTTCCCGCCGGCGCGGGCTCATAGCCGAGCAGGTACTGCGTGCGCAGAAAGTCGCTCAGCTTGTCGAAGAACTGGTCCATGTCTCCCGCCCGACTGGGGAAGAATACCAGCCCGCCGCTCAGGTCGGCCAACTGGATCAAGGCGTGCTCGCCGCGCACGCTGCGGCCGCTCTCGCCGGCGATAGGCCGGATGACGAGAGAGAAGACGCTGACCTCGGCCTCCTGCGCGGCGCGCAGGGCGGCGTGGAAGTCGTTCTTGCTGGTGGTGTCGTTGCCATCGCTGACAATCACCACCACGCGCCGGCCGGACTGCTCCTGCAGCTTGCCGGAGGCTTCGATGATGGCGTCGTAGAGCGCAGTGCCGGCCTTGGGGCGGATGGTCTTGAGGGCGGTGTCGAGCGTCTTGGCGCTGCCGGAGAAATCGGCCAGCACGCGCACGCCGCCGGAAAACTCATAGAGCGCCGCCGTGTCTTGCGGCCGCAGCACGCGCTGAATAAAGCGGACCATCGCTGCCTTCTCGGTGTTCAGCTCGCTGGCGGTGCTCAGGCTGGCGTCCAGCATCAGCACCAGGCGCAGCGGCAGCGCCACCGACTTCTCGAAAACTTTCAGCGGGCGCGGCCGGCCGTTCTCGAACACTTCGAAGTCGTCCTGCTTGAGGTCGGTGAGCGCCGTGCCTACCGGCGTGCTGACGCTGGCCGGCACCAGCACCAGTTGGACCCCAACCTTGTAGCGGAAATCTTCGGAGGGCGGCGGAGGCGGCAACTGCGCCCGGGCGCCGCCGACACTCAGACTTGACACGAACAAGAGCAGCAGGAGGCGAGCCAAGAGACGGGCCCCGTTCCAGCCGGCATAATTCGGTGCCAATCCTGCGACTCCAATCCTGCCGGCTGGAACGGGGCAGGTCACGGGTTGCGGCGCGCGGAAGCGGTCTCTGCCGTGGTGGGCACTTCGCCCTCGGCCCAGACGGCGCCGTCGGCGAAGTATTCTTTCTTCCAAATAGGCACGGAGCGCTTGAGCTGGTCAATGGCGGCGCGGCAGGCCTCGAAGGCAGCGGCGCGGTGGGCGGCACTGACGGCGATGAGGACGCTGGTCTCGCCGATCTGCATGCGTCCGAGGCGATGCACCATCGCCAGAGAGTCAATCGCAAAGCGTTCGCGAAGCTCGGCCGCGATCTCGCGCATCTTGGCCAGCGCCATCGGTTCGTAGGCTTCGTAGTCGAGGTAGAGCGTTTCGCGGTCGCCGGAGTGGTTGCGCACAATGCCTTCGAAAACAACCACGGCGCCGTCGGGCGGTGCTTTCACGCTCGCGGCCAACGCCTCGCGCTCGATGGGCGCACGGGTCAGCTCAATGCGGGTCTCCGGCGCGCCCCCACTCACCGGGGGAATGAAAGCGACTTCGTCACCCGAGCGCAGCGCCGCCGCGGCATCGGCGTACTCCTGATTGACCGCCACCGCCAGGCTGGGACGGAACTCGCGCAGGCGCGGCACGCGCTGCTGGTAGTGGGAAATCAGGTCGGCCACACTCGCCCCCGCGGGAAGCTCCACACTTTCTTCAGAGGCTCCCACCAGCTCGCGCAGTTGCCCGAAGAAGAGAACTTTGACGTTCATGCCGTGTTCCCGGTGAAACTACCAGAGTAGCATTGCCGCCGGTGGTTCGCAATTGCGCCCGTGCCTGGTGCTTGGTGCCCTGTGCGGCTGCTAGAATTCAGAACGGCGATGAAAACGGTTTTGGTGGTCGGGCGGGAGTGGAAGTTCCGCGCCCTGCTGCGGGCGCAGTTGCGCGAGGAGGGCTACGAGGCGCTGGCCTTCGAAACACTGGAGGATGCCGAGGCTGAGCAGGCCGGGGCGGCTGCGCTCGTCTTTGACACCACCGACGCCGGCGCAGAGTGGTTGCCCGCACTGCGACGACTGGAACATCTGCCGGTAGTAGTGGTCGCCGGCGCCGAAGAGTGGCTGGAGATCGAGCGAGCAACAATCCTCCGGCGACCCCTGAGCGTGGGCGACATCGTCTCAGTGGTGCGAGAAGTCATCAGTGGCCAACCGTAGCCGGTTTCGCCCGCGCTGCGGTTGCTGATAGACTGTTCCACTTCTTCATGGAACCCGACAAGCCCAGCGAACAACCTCTCTACCCGGAAGCGGCGGTCTCGACCCCGGCCGCGGCGACGATTCTTCCCGGACTGCCCGGGCGCCTCTTCGCTCCCACCACCGGGATGCTGCGGGCGCTGCGGCACCGCAACTACCGGCTCTTCTGGGCGGGCAACTTCCTTTCCAACATCGGCACCTGGATGCACCAGGTGGCGCTGGGCTGGCTGGTCATCGAGATGACGAACTCGGCGTTTCTGCTCGGCCTGACCGGCTTCGCGCAATGGACGCCGGCGCTGCTCTTCTCCCTGCCGGCGGGAGTGATGGCCGACCGCGTCGACCGGCGGCGCTGGCTGCTGCTGACGCAGACGGTGATGATGGTGGTGGCGCTGGCGCTGGCGGTTTCGGTAACTCTCAGGATTGTCACCTTTCGCGAAGTGCTGGTGATCGCCTTCCTGCTGGGGACGGCGAGCGCGGTGACGGCGCCCGCCTACCAGGCGATGGTGCGCGACCTCTCCAGCCGCGAAGACGTGCTGAACGCCATCGCCATGAACTCGATGCAGTTCAACCTGTCGCGCTTCATCGGGCCGTCCATCGCCGGCATCCTGGTGAGCACGGTGGGGCTGGCGAGCTGCTTCTACATCAACGCGGTCAGCTTCCTGGCGCCGCTGCTGGCGCTATCCTGGGTGCGCTACACACCCGAGCCGCCCACCGCCACCGGATCCACGCTTGAGCGCTTGGTCGAGGGCATCCATTACCTGCGCGCGCACAAGCAGGTTTTTCTGCTCATCGGAATCGTGGCCATGGTCAGCTTGTTCGGGCTGCCCTTCCTGGTTTTTCTGCCGGTGTTCGCCCGCGACGTGCTGCAAGTGGGCGCGCGCGGGTTGGGCTACATGACTTCCGCCAGCGGCGGCGGAGCATTGCTGGGCGCGCTGCTGCTGGCTACGTGGCCGCAAGGGCGACGCCGCGGCCCGCTGGTGCTGGGCGGCACATTGGTTTTCTTCAGCGCCGTACTGCTGGTGGCCGTGTCGCGCAACTTCTACGTTTCGATCGCCGCCCTGGTAGTAGCCGGAGGCGCGATGGTGTGCTCAGTCGCCACCATCAACAGCCTGATTCAAACCCTGGTGCCCGATGAAGTGCGCGGGCGAGTGCTGAGCTGGCACACCATGGCCTATTTCGGCGGCAGCCCGCTGGGGAGCCTGCTGGTGGGAACCCTAGCCTACAGCGTCGGGACACCGACAGCGCTGGCAATTTCCGCCGCGGGGCCCCTGCTGGTCACGGTCGGCTTGTGGGCGAGCTTGCGCTGGTTGCGGCACTTGCAATAAGAAAGGAAAAGAGACAATCTCAGATTTGAGATTTGAAAAGGAGAGGCGAGCATGGAAGAAACCAAGACGAAGGAACCCGAGAAGGAAGCCGACGCGTCGAAGCCCGTCATTCACCGCGTCTGCGAGGGCTGCAACAACATGTTCGCCACCCACGCCGGCAGCAAAGAGCTCCGCTGCCCCAACTGCCGCAAGGAGTAGCTACTTGGCAGGCGGGGAGACGCGGGCGTAGGCGGCCCAGGCGCCCTTGAGCTGCTGGTCGAGCTCGCGAACGCGGCGTTGCTGTTGGTCGCTCGCATGGCGAAGCTGGTCGCGCTCGGCCGTGCACTGCTGAAGCTGGCTCCGCACCTGCTGCCGCTCAGTCTCCTGCGCCTGAATCGCGTCGGCATGCGCCGGGCGCGCCTGGAGGTACCACACGCCGACCCACAGCAGCGTTGCCGCTACGAAGCCCACGATGAACATGGCCAGCAACTCGCGGCTCCACTGCCGCGAGCTCTCAAAATAGTGATAAGTCCGTTCCGTCGCCATGGCACAACTCTCCTCGATTACCCCGACTTCCACCTCGCAAGCTCCCCCGAGGCTAGCGGGAAACCGCCCGCCGGCGCTACTGGCCGGAAGGCCAGTTTTGGTACAGGGGGGCGCACAGACGGGTTGACTTGCTGAGCCGACCGGCCTAGACTGCCCGCCACAAGGCAACCAGCCAACGGGGTCTTTGCCATGGGCAGCGAACGCCGAATCGCTCCACGAATTCCACTGATCGTGCCGTTGCAGGTGAAGTGGACCAACGACAAGGGCGAGAGCTTCGACGAGAAGACGGAAACCGAGGTGCTCAACTCGAAGGGGGCCCGCGTCCGCCTGCAGCATGCCCTCGAGCTCGGATGGGAGGTTGACGTTACCAACCTCGAGAACCGGGAGTCGGCGCGGGCGCGCGTGGTGTGGGCGGGCGAGTACTTCCCCGGGCAGGGTCAGCGGGTGGGAATCGAGTTTACGACCTTCCGGTCATCCTTCTGGGGGAGTTAGAGAGCCGCATTCCACTTCTGACCGGCGCCGGTAGCTGCGTCAGCCAACCTTAATCGCCATCATTACCCTGTCGTCGTGGTGAATCCCGCCTTCGTGGAAGGCGGTGACCTCAGCGAAGACTGCATCCACAATCTCGCTGGCTGAGCGCTTCCGGTGCACTTCGGCAATCTGCACCATGCGCGCCGATTCGAACTGGTCCCCGGCGGCATTGTCGGCTTCGGTGATGCCGTCGGTGCAGGCCAGCAGGACGTCGCCGGGCTGAAGCTGCAGGAAGCCGCGCTGGTAGCGTGAAGGTGAGAACAAACCGATGGGAATGCCGGTGGCGCCGAGAAAGACCGGCTCGCCTTCGGCGCGCACCACCGCCGGCGGCACATGGCCGGCGTTGATGTAGTGCAGGGTGCGGCCGGGCAGGTAGAAGAGCCCGAGAAAGAGCGTCAGGAACTTGCTGGAGCGGGCGCTGGCCAGAATGCTTTCGTTCAAGGTGTAGACGATGCCTTCCAGCGGATGGATGTGGGTGACGATG
>JAXIPK010000205.1:0-2997 GCA_045402975.1 Acidobacteriota bacterium | reverse complement strand
GCGCGGAAGAAATCGGTCATTCGTGTCTGATCCTCGGAGCTGACGCCGCCGAACAGAACAAACCGCTGGGTCGAATCCAGGAAGGTGAGGCTGGAGACGTAGAGCAGGCCGGGCCAGCCCTGGCCGTACCCCCAGGGGATGTTGGAGACCGCCAGCTTGGTGTAGGGATAGGGCCCGAAATACTTCTCAAACACCTGAAGAGAATTGGCCACTTCCGTCAGCATGGTGGGCCCCAGCCGGGCGGGGTTCAGAGACTCAGCCACTGCGGCCCGGGGGTCGGGCGCGCCACCGGTCGAAGCCGGTCCCGTGGCTCCCTGGCTTGAGAAGTCCTGCAGCGAGCTGGCCTCGTTCTTGATGCTCTGCAGGTATTGGTCGGGGTTGCGATTGACGAAGACTTGGACCAGAGCGCCGCTGTCGATCTTTTTCTCGTGGATGTAGTAGCTGCCGAAGGCGAAGCCGGCGACGGCGAGCGGGACGTTGCCGCTCGACCAGCGAGTAATCTTCGACTTGCCTTCCTCGCGCTCGTCCAGTTTGGCGCCGGTGGCGACGGCGTCATACTTCTTCGGCACTTCCAACGTGATGTCGAAGTCGTAGCGCTGGATGAACTCGGGGTTGTGAAGAGTGAGCTTGCCCATTCCGTAGGAGGGATACCAACCGAAGCTGCGGGCGAAGAAAACGCCCGAGCCTTCCTTGGTCACCACGCGCTCACCGGAGTACTCAAAGCGGAGGCTCAAGTCCTGGCCGGCGGCGGTTGGCTCGGGAAGCACCACGGCCACATAGTCGCCGTAGTAGATGCGGTCCTTGGGGTCGGCGGGCTGGAAGTGGGTAAGAGCCGCGCCACTGGAGTCTTTCACCGAGCTGATTTGCAGGTTGGGACTCAACGAGAACAGCAGCACGCGCTGGCCGGCCAGGCGCGAGGTCAACCTGACCTCGGCGGTGCCGGTCAGGCGGGGTTTCTCATCCACTGAAGTGTAGAGCTTGTAGCCGCGGATGATGTAGGCATCGCGCGCGTCGGGCTCGCGGAAGGCCTCGATGGGCGTGCGGCCGCCGGCGGGGAAGCGAGACCAGTAGTTGAGGGCGCGGTTGCTGGCGCTCCAGCGGACCAGTTGAAGCTCCTCCTGCTCGCCGTGATCGAAGTCGAACGACAGCCAGCCGTACTTGTCGGTCTTGAGTTCGGCGTGGAAAAAAGCGAACGGCGCGGGGTTCTCGGAGAGTGCGGCGTGGAGCAAGCGCGCCTCCCAGGCCAGGCCGAGCTCGGCCAGTTTCTTGCGGCGGTCGGAAAAAGTTTTCTCCAGGCTGGCGGCGTCGCCGGCGGCGAATTGTGTTTGGGCGGTGAGGTCATTCACAGTCGAATCGCTGAAGAAGAACAGGGCTTCGGTGAACTCGATTTCCAGTGCTTCCTTCTCGGTGAAGAAACGGAGCTGCTGGCGCTCCATCGGAAGCGCGGGCGCCAGGCTGAAGACGGCGCGGCCGCGGAAGGCGGCGTAGAGAACTTTGCCGTTGATGGGCTGGGCCAGGCCCAGCGAGCCGTTGGCGAAGGTTATCTGGGCGAGGTCGCGCTGCAGCTTGGCGTTGCTCACCGTGGCGACCTTCTGCGAGTCGAAGGTCGGCTGGTTGATGGCCGTCCAGGCGGCGCTGGCGTCCGGCGCCTGCGCGAAGACGGCGGCGGGCAGCAGAGTTGCGGCCAGCAGAATGAAGGCAAGGCGACGAAGACAGGCGCTAGGCATGGATTCCTCCGAGCGATTCAAAGGTCATTCTGCTCCGGGCTTGTTGTCGGGTCAAGCCTGAGGGGAATCCGAGAAAGCAGTTTTCAGAACCGGGACGCGCCACTATAATGGCGGCGCTTCTTGATTCCCCAATGCGTTATCTTATCCTGAGCGACTTGCACTCGAACCTGGCGGGGCTCGAGGCGGCGATGAAAATTGCCGGCGACCGCTTCGACCAGGTGGTCTGTCTGGGCGACATCGTGGGCTACGGGCCCGACGCCAACGAAGTGACCGACCAGGTGCGGGCGCTGAAGCCGACGGCGGTGGTGCGCGGCAACCACGACAAGGCCTGCTGCGGCATCACCGACGCCGCCGATTTCACCGTCAACGCCCGGGCGGCGGCGCTGTGGACGCGCGACGTCCTGACCTCCGAAAACCTGAACTACCTGCGCGAGCTGAAGCAGGGCCCCAAGCCCATCGGCGACTACCAGATCGTCCACGGCTCGGTGCGCGACGAAGACGAATACGTTTTCCATCCCCGCGAGGCGCTGGAGAGTTTTGCGCTGACGGAAGTGGCCATCACCTTCTTCGGGCACACGCACATGCAGGGCGGCTTTGTGCTGCGGGAGGGCAACAAGATCCAGGTGTTGCGGGTGGCGGTGGGCGAGGGCGCCAACGCCGCGACGCTGGAGCTCGACCCCACGGCCAAGTACCTGATCAACCCCGGTTCCATCGGGCAGCCGCGCGACGGCGATCCGCGCGCCGGGTTCTGCTTCTACGACGACAACACGCACGTGGTCGAATACTGGCGGTTCCCCTACGCCATTGCGACGACGCAGAAGAAAATGAAGGAAGCTGGGCTGCCCCAGCCGCTCATCGACCGGCTGGCGCTGGGCCGCTAGGCGGCTCTCCGAGCATCAATCCCGTCACGCGAATCCTGGGCGTGGTCTGGTCCCACGTGCCCGGGATCTCTTCGAACCCCAGGCTCACAGAAACGCTGCTCGCGGGGCCGAGCGGGAAACGCGAAGGCGAGCCCTGCGGGGCGTGCGGGTTGCCGATGACGCGCGCGCTTTCCGTCTTGACCACGCTCCCGTTGGTGCCGATGAACTCAAAACTTACCTCGAGGGCGCGGAGCGGGCGCGGGCCGCGGTTGTTGACTGTAAGCTCCACGTAGGTGACCGTCTGTCCGAGGAAATTCTGCCAGCGGCTCAGGCCGATCTTGGAGATTTCAATCTGCGGCAAGTAGGCCTGGGCCTCGGCATCGAGCGGAGGAAGCGCCACCGGCGCTTCC
>JAXIPK010000124.1:0-2811 GCA_045402975.1 Acidobacteriota bacterium | reverse complement strand
AAGGGAGCCGGGCCGGGAGAACCCCGAGGGGGTCTTGCGAAGGAGTGTAGGGTTGAATGCCTCCCGGCCCAGCACAAACAACGCAGAACGCCCCAACTACTGCGGGCCGCGGTTGACCGCCGCCATCTCCTTGGGTGCGCTCAAGTAGCCGCCGATCCGGTTCTTCTGCATGTCAAACACCACAATCTCCAGCATGTGGCGTGTGCCGGGCAGATAGAACTGGACGGGCTCGAGCAAGGTCTTGTCCTTTTTCTCGATGACCTTGTCGTTCACCAGCAGGGTCGCGGTGTACTTGTTGCGCTTGACATCGACCTTGCTGACGCGGACCGAGACCATGCCGACGCGGCTGTACTCCTTGGAGCGGACGAGGTCGAACTCCGTGTAGTCCCGCTCGCCGCGCCGCCTGAGCTCTTCCAGCTCGCCGTGGTTGCGGGCGATGAGGCCGCTCTGCACGCCCAGGTCACCCGCGACGCTCTCCAGCTTGGTCCGAGTCTCGTTGAGGTTGCCCTGGGTCTGGACCAGGCCGTCCCTCACTGTGGTCACGTTGCCCGAGACTTCGCTCAACTGGTTCTGCTGCTCGGTAAGCTGCGCGTTCAGTTGCGCCGCCGCCGCCTGCTGTTCTTCTCTCAGCTTGCGGGCGGTGGCCCGAGCCTGCGCCAGTTGCTTTTCGGTCAGGCCGAGCTTTTCGGTGGCCGCCTGCATGTCGCCCTGCAGGTCGGTCACTTGCGCTTCCAGAGTTTCGTTGGTCGAGGTCAGGGTCTGAAGCTGCGTGGTGGTCTCCTGGCGGAAGACCGTCAGCTCCTGGTTGGCGCGAAAGTGGCTGATTCCGAGAAAAACAAAGAGAATGGCAAAAAGTGCAATCACCAAGGTGAGCCAAACAGGAACAGGATTGGAACGATGAATGGTTTCACTGCTTACGTGAGATTCATTCTCGGGCATTGAGTCCTCCGTGCCGCAAGATGCGGTCACTTGCCCCAAATGGATGCCGCGAGGCGGCGGCCGGGTTGCTAGCCCTTTTGCTTAGGGCCCCTAGTTTGCCGGGTCGGGTGGCGTGGGCTATACTCCGAGGTTGGAAAGCCACCGATGAGCAAGCCTGCGAAGCTCCGCGAACTGCTGGCGCGCCCGGCGCCGGTGCTGCTGGTCGGCGCGCATAACGGCCTGACCGCCAGGCTGGCCGAAGAAGCCGGCTTTGACGGCGTGTGGGCGGGCGGGTTCGAAATCACCGCCGCGCGCGCCATGCCCGACGCAAGCGTGCTCACCATGGCCGAGCACCTCGAAGTTACTTCGCAGATCAACGACGCCACCGAGCTGCCCGTGGTCGCCGACTGCGACAACGGCTTCGGCAACGCCATCAACGTGATGCGGCTGGTGCGCGAGTACGAAAAAACCGGCATCGCCGGCGTCTGCATTGAAGACAACGTTTTCCCCAAGCGCTGCAGCTTCTATTCGTCGGTCAAGCGCGAGCTGGAAAGCGTGGACGAGTTTGTCGGCAAGATCCGCGCCGCCAAAGAAACCCAGCGCAACCGCGACTTCGTCGTCATCGCCCGCACCGAAGCCTTCATTGCCGGCTGGGGCCTGGATGAAGCCCTCAAACGCGGCCGCGCCTACGCCGATGCGGGCGCCGACATGGTGCTGGTGCACTCCAAGCTCTCGACGCCGGATGAAGTCAAGGCGTTCGCCGCGAAGTGGGACCGCGCTGTGCCGCTGGCCGTCGTGCCGACGATATTCAAGAACACGACGGCGCAGGAGCTTTATGGAATGGGCTACCGGCTGGTGATTTTCGCCAACCAGGGACTGCGCGCCGCGGTCAAAGCGATGCGCGAAGCGCTGAGCGAGCTCCGCGAAAAACAGTTTGCCGCCTCGGTTGATCCGCGCATCGTGCCGCTGGAAGAAATCTACAAGCTGGTGGGCGTCTCCGAACTCCAGACCAGTGAGGAGCAGTTCCTGCCCGCGAGCGGCGCGAAAACCACCGCGGTCATTATCGCCGCCGGCAAAGGCTTCGAGCGCGAGGCCATGCCGCTCATCGAAGCGCTGCCCAAGCCGATGTGGGAAGTGCGCGGCAAGACGATTCTGGCGCGGCAGGCCGAGCTGCTGCGGGCGCACGGCATCAACGACATCGTCGTGGTGCGCGGCTACAAGAAAGAAGCCATCAACCTGCCCGGCCTGCGCTACTTCGACAACGACCGTTACGCCGAGACGCACAACCTGGCCTCGCTGTTCGCCGCCGAGCCGGCCCTGGAAGGGCGCGTGCTCGCCCTCTACGGCGACATCCTGCTCGACCCCGCCATCCTCGCCAAGCTCCTGGCCACCGAGGCCGACATCGCCCTGGTCGTCGACCATGCCTGGCGGGAAAACTTCGAGCGCGGCGCCGTCCATCCCGTCAGCCAGCCCGAGCTGGTGGTCACACAGCAATCGCCGCTCTACAAGAACCGCTTCATCCCGCCCGCGGACGGGAACCGCGTCGTCCGCATCGGGCGCACGCTTCCGCCGGCCGAGGCGCAGGCGGAGTTCATCGGCGTGGCTCTGTTTTCGCCCCGCGGCGTCCGGATTCTGCGCGACAGCTACCACCGCTTGAGCAAGCTTTCCAACGCCCACCCCTTCCACGAAGCCGCGCGCTTCGCCCAGGCGCGCCTGAGCGACCTCGTGCAAGAGCTGCTCGACCAGGGCCTCCCCGTCACCGCCGTCGACATCTACAAAGGCTGGATGGAAGTCGACACCTACGAAGACTACGTGAAGGTATGCGAGCAGGTGCGACTCTAGCCTCCGCCGTCGGCCTCTACGCCGACCTGCGCCGCCAGGGCTACAACTTTT
>JAXIPK010000299.1:0-3311 GCA_045402975.1 Acidobacteriota bacterium | reverse complement strand
CAATCAATTGAAGGATAAGAAAGAGGACGAGGGCAAGGCGTGGCTTCATAAAGCCTCCTTGAAGGTCAGAGCAGAGCGTCGCCCTCCGCGAGACCGCTCCTGGGTGAGACCTTAGCCATTGGGGCGGCGCGTGTCAAGGCGAAGGAGCGGAGGCGCGCGATTGACAGAAACTCCGGCACCGGCTAGCTTGAATTGAGGAGGAAAGCGATGAACGCAAAGCACGCGGGGCGGGTTGCACTCATTGTTTTTGTGGCGGCCGGGCTGCTGTGGGCGGCCGAGCCGTGGAAGGAAAAGCCCTACACGGAGTGGACGCAAAAGGAAGTGGAGAGGATTGCCCAGGACTCGCCCTGGGCGCACACGGTCGCGGTGCTGGGAGGCAGCGCCCCGGGTGATTCGGCGATTGCGCGCTCGGACGTTTCGGGCACCGCGCCGCTGAGCGACACTTCCACCGGGCAGGCGCAAACCAAATACGTGGTGCAGTGGATTTCGGCGCTCACCATGCGCCAAATGCGCGTGCGCGCGGCGCAGTTGGCGGGCCGAGAGAACCCCGAAGAATCGGCGGCCATCCTGGCGGCGACGCCGCCCTACCACATCCTAGCGGTCGTGGGACCGAACCTGAGCGCCTTCGACGAAATGAAAGAAGAAGGGACGAAGGCGGCGAGCTACCTGGAGCTGAAGGCGAGCAAGAAGAGAATCGCGCCCGAAGCCGCTCAGTTCATCCGGCAGAATGGGCGGGTGCTGCAGGTGATTATTTTCTTCCCGAAGGAAGCCGAAGGCGCGCCGACCATCGGCGAGTCGGAGACCAAGGTGGAGTTCCACTGCCGCGCCGGCAAGGGCGAGATTGAAACCGCGTTTGACCTGCGCAAGATGGTGACGCGGGACGGTAAGCCCGACCTCTAGATTGGGGCGGAGTGCGTCTGGCAGCACGCTGGACTGTTAATCCAGAGGTGGTGGTTCGAATCCACCCGCCCCAGCCAATTCATCCAGTGGTGGTTCACTTCGACTTCGCCCCGACAGAGTCGGGGCTACGCTCAGTGTAAACCTCTCCACCCGCCCCAGCCAAGTTCCTTGGGCTACGCTTTCTTCGGCGCCCACAGCGCGTCAGGGTCAACGGCGCGGTTGATCATCGCTACTACTTCACGCATCCGTGAGTTCGACAAGGGGCGTGGCTCCACCTTGACCAGCCTGGCTTTGGGAAGAGTGCTGATGAAGTGTCCCTTGAGATAGGAAGTGGCCGGCAGGCCGGTTTCGCCGGGCTCCAATGGCAATGTGGTGGGCCCTTCGGTGCCCATGCTGCCGAACGGGACAATCAGAACAGACTCGACGCGCTCACTGCGATTGCGGGCATCCACCGAAACAATCAACACCCAATGCCGGCGCGGAGGATCCCCGAGGTTGGCAACCCAGATTTCTCCGCGCCGGGGAGCCACGCTAGTCGTCAAAGCTAACCTCGCCCGCCATTTGGCCCACAGCCGCTTCGAGGTTCGCCTCTTCGCGAGCCGCCTTCTTGGAGAGACGAGCAAAGTAGGCGGCGGTGTCGCGCTCCAGGCGGGCACGGTTTTCCGCCCGGCGGGCCCGCTCCACCACGGAGTCCACCGCCTCCGCCAGACTCTCCGCCTGACCTGTTTTCACCAGGGATTCCAGGTAGGCATAGGCATCGCGGGCTACAGTTGTGGAAAGCTTTTGCCGACGACTTGCGGTAGCCATGGAGCACCTCTGGGTCAGAGTGGCACACTGTCATCCCCTTGTCAAGCTGACATAGTGGAGGATAATATAGGTGACAAATCGAGGGGGCAACTCCCCCGCCCCGACCGTTCTTTCGCGCCCGGTATCCCCAACACAACAAGTAAGTTAGGCCTTCCAGGAACCCAAGCCACCTCAGCCCCATCTAAGCTAGTAGAGGCGGAAGTGAGCCTCTGAAGGAGGATCGACCATGCGCAAGACGAGGCTGGTTGTCCTGCTGACGCTGTTGCTGGCAGGCCTGGTGGCGCCGTCAGTGTCATTGGCGGCGCCGCCGAATCGGCCTGGAGACAGGCAGGTTGTGGTACGCCGCGTTTACTATCATCCGTACTGGTGGCACCGCCCGTACTGGTATGACCCGTTCTATTCCTACGACCCGTACTGGTATCGGCGCTACCCGGCGGTCAACTACGAGGACGACCTGGGCACGGTGCAGGTCAAGGTGAAGCCGGACGACGGCGCCAAGGCGCGGCTCTACATCAACGGCGCGATGGCGAATGAGTTCAAGTCCAAGGACAAGGTCAAGCTGAAGCCGGGCGAGTACTCGATTGAGATCCGCAAGCCGGGCTATGAAAGCACGGCCCGGTCGGTGTACGTCACCGCCGGCAAGACGCTGAAGCTGGAGTTCAACCTGGAGCGCTCAGGCTAACGGTTGTCGGGAAGCCGGACTACTACGCCTCCGGATACCCCACCCCGGGGGCGCTTTTTTGGATTCTCACCATGGACCGGGCAGGTCGGGGGAAAGGGTAAGAGAACAAGCGCCTCCCTCAGCTCTTTCTCAATGATCGTGCCCGCCCGCTGTATGGCCGTTACTGCTCGACTTCGAGGTCTTCTTTCAAGCGAAAGCGCAAGCGCGTTTCCGGTGGATAGCGAATGTCACGCTGTCCGGTGAGCGCGGCCCCGGCTGTGCCGCCACCGGCGCCGACGCCGGCGCCAATGGCAGCGCCCTTGCCGCCGCCCGCCAGCCCGCCAATCAGCGCCCCCAGCCCGGCGCCCCCGCCGATGAAGAGGATGTTGCGCTTGAGCTTGCTGCCTTCCTGCCCGCCGGAAGCGGTGGTGGTGACCTCGTAGTTCTCGCCCTCCACCTCCACTTCGGTGAGCGTAAGCGCCAGCTTGGCCCGCTGCTTCAAGCGGCCCGACGCTTCCGCTTGAATCACCGTGCCGTTCACCTCCGAGCCGGCGGGAATGGCCACTTTGTCGCCGACCATCACATCACGGTCGATAACGCCGACAAAGTCGTCGCCGGGTTCGTTCGCCTTCGAGCTGAGGGCTGTGGTCAGCCGGACGGTTAGCACAGTTCCGGCTGGCACTACCAACGGCTCGGAGCGAGTGAGGTAGGTAGCGGCAACGACTGTGCCGACCACCAAGGCCGCAACCACACCAATAGTGAGGAGACTCTTGCCTTTGAATCCGCCCATGACTCGACCTCCTTCTAGGCGGTGATACCGCTTGCCCCCCACTCTACCACTTGTGGGAGAAACATGAAACCAAGAATAGGTTCGCGGTTTCCGGGCGGCGCAGGAATTCAGCCATTCCACAAGCTGCCCGGGGATACAATCAGGCTAGGCCGG
>JAXIPK010000358.1:0-3610 GCA_045402975.1 Acidobacteriota bacterium | reverse complement strand
GCGCGAGAAAAGGCAGACGCGCGAAGAGCTCTCGAGCGGCGACTTGAATCTCATCGTCGGCACCCATGCCCTGCTGGAGAAAGACGTTTCATTTGAGAAGCTCGGCCTGGTCATCATTGACGAGCAGCACCGCTTCGGCGTGCTGCAGCGCCTCGAGCTCATCCGCAAGGGCAGCGGCCCCGCGCCGCACGTGCTGGTGATGACGGCCACGCCCATCCCGCGCACGCTCGCCCTGGCGCTCTATAGCGACCTCGAGATGTCCGTGCTCGATGAGCTGCCGCCCGGCCGCTCGCCCATCGCCACCCGCTGGGTGAAGGACGAAGCCGCCGCCGGCGTCTGGGACTTCGTTGGCAAGCAGGTCGCCGCCGGCCGCCAGGCCTACATCGTCTATCCGGTGATCGACGAGTCGAAGCGCGAGCTCAAGGCCGCCACCCAGGAGTACGAGCGGCTCTCGCGCGACGTTTTTAAAAAGCAGAAGGTTGGCTTGCTGCACGGACGGCTCAAAGGAGACGAGAAAGAATCCGTGATGCGCGAGTTTGCCGGCGGCAAGATCCAAATCCTGGTCGCCACCAGCGTGGTCGAGGTCGGCGTCGACGTCCCCAACGCCACCGTGATGGTCATCGAGCACGCCGAACGCTTCGGCCTCTCCCAGCTCCACCAGTTGCGCGGCCGCATCGGGCGCGGTCGTCACGCTTCCACTTGCATCCTGATGACCCCGAAGGAAGTGGGCCCGGAAGCCGAGGAGCGCCTGCAGACGCTCACCGCCACGCAGGACGGGTTCAAGATTGCCGAGCTCGACTTGAAGCTGCGCGGCCCCGGCGAGTTTGTCGGCACCCGTCAGCACGGCTACGTCGGACTGCGCATCGCCAACCTGCTGCGCGACCACGAGTGGCTGGAGCGCGCCAAGCGCGACGCCTTTGAGTTCGTTGCCGCTCAGCCCCCCGGCTTCCAGGCCACGGTGGATTATTTGCGGCAGCTCTGGCAGCGTCGCTACCGCATGGCCGACGTGGCCTAGGTTTATGCGCGTCATCGCAGGGACACTCAAGAGCCGCCGGTTGAAAACACTGCCCGGCGCGGCCACGCGCCCGACCTCCGATCGTCTCCGCGAGACGCTCTTCAACGTCCTCGGCGCCGGCGTCCGCGGCGCGGTGCTCGCCGACTGTTACGCCGGCTCAGGCGCTGTCGGAATCGAAGCCCTCAGCCGCGGCGCCGAGTTCGTCTACTTCCTCGAAAGTCATCGCGCGGCGGTGCGCGTCATTCACGCCAACCTGAAATCGCTGGGCATCGAGGAAGGCTACGAAGTCCTGGCGGTGGAGGTTGCGGCCGGCCTGCGCTCGCTCGAGCAGCGCGGTGTTCGCTTCGATGTCGTGTTTCTCGATCCACCCTACAAGGAAACGGACGAGTACGAGCGCACGCTCGCCCTGCTGAGTGACTCGAAGCTGTTGGCACCGGGCGCGGTCGTTATCGCCGAGCACCACCGCAAGCAAGCCCTCGCCGACCGCTACGCCGCTCTCGCCCGCTTCCGCACCCTTCGCCAGGGCGACTCCACCCTCAGCTTCTACAAAGCCGAGTAGCGGCGACGAAGCGTAGTTTGCTTCGTCGTCGGCCTTTCGAGCTCCGCGCTGCTATAATCCAACGGGGCAGTAAGGCGAAGCATCCAAGCATCGAGTTGACCAATTTTCAGGAGGAGCGTGTCTATGAAACGGCTGGCCACGGCGACGGTGTTGATTGGAATGACCATCTTCCTGGTGGCGGCGGCGCCGCCCAAACCGCGCGCCATCCAGCGCGGCGAAGCCGCCATCACGCCCGACCTCCTCTACGCCCACACCGCGTTCCTCTCCGATGACTTGCTGGAAGGGCGCGGGCCCGGCGGCCGCGGCATTCAAATCGCCTCCAAGTACATCGCCTCCGAGTTCCGCCGCCTGGGACTCAAGCCCGCTGGCACCGACGGCACTTATTTCCAGAACGTCCCGCTGCTGGGCCGCAAGGTCGAGCCCAAGGCCGAGCTGCACGCCGCCCGCGGCTCGGACAAAGCCACCTTCAAGTTCTTCGACGATTGGGTGCCGATGAGCGACGCCGAGACCGAGAAGGTCAAGGTCGAGGGCGACCTGGTTTTCGTCGGCTACGGCATCACGGCGCCGGAAAACCGCTGGGACGACTTCAAAGGCGTGGACGTGAAAGGCAAAGTCCTGCTGGCGCTGGTCAACGACCCGCCGGCCCCCGCCGATGAACCTGACCTTTTCGGCGGCAAGGCGCTCACCTACTACGGCCGCTGGACCTACAAGTTCGAAGAAGCCGCCCGCCACGGCGCCGCCGGCGCCATTCTCATCCACACCACCGACTCAGCCGGCTATCCCTTCCAGGTGGTGCAGTCGTCGTGGACCACGGAGCGCTTCGACCTGCCGCGACAACCCGGCGACGAGCCGCCGCTCAACCTGAAAGCCTGGGTCAGCCAGCCGGCAGGAGAAAAGATTCTCGGCCTGGCCAACCTGCAACTCAGCGAGCTGCAGAAAATCGCCGCCACCCGCGACTTCCGTCCCGTCGCGCTGGGCGTGAAGGTTTCCACCGAACTGGAGCAGAAGCTGCGGCGGCTGGAATCACCCAACGTCATCGGCCTGCTACCGGGCCGCGACCCGAAGGGCAAGGACGAATACGTCATCTACACCGCGCACCATGATCACCTCGGCATCGGCCAGCCCAACAAAGACGGCGACAACATCTACAACGGCGCCGCCGACAACGCCCTCGGCGTGGCCGGCCTGCTGGCGATTGCGGAAGGGATGGTGGAAGCCGCCAAGGTTTCGCCGCCGCGCCGCTCGCAGGTTTTCCTTGCCGTCACCGCAGAGGAGCAGGGCCTGCTGGGCGCGCTCTACTACGCCCGCAACCCCATCTTCCCGCCGGCGCAGACGGTGGCCAACATCAACATGGACGGGCTGAACATCATCGGGCCGACGCGCGACATGGTGGAAGTCGGCAGCGGCAAGTCGGAGCTCGACGCCGTCGCCCAGTCGGTGGCCCGCGAGCGCGGCCTGGAGCTCAAGCCCGACCAGTTCCCCGAGAAGGGTTTCTTCTACCGCAGCGACCAGTTTGCTTTCGCCAAGGTCGGCATCCCGGCGCTTTACTTCGACAGCGGGCTCGACGTCATCGGCAAGCCCGCCGGCTACGGCAAGCAGAAGGCCGAGGAGTACACCGAGCGCGACTACCATCAGCCGAGTGATGAAATCCGCTCCGACTGGGATTGGCGCGGCGCCGAGCAGATGGCTGAATACCTGTTCGCCGTCGGCTGGCGCGTCAGCAATGCCACGCGCTGGTATGAATGGGCGCCGAACGCCGAGTTCCGCGCCGCCCGCGAAGCCTCGCGGAAGAAGCCCAAGCAGTAGCCAATACGACTATTTGTCATTCTGAGCCCCGAATCATCGGGGCGAAGAATCTCAGCGCTGAGTTATGCGAAGCTGAGACCCTTCGTTTCGCTCAGGGTGACAGTGCGACGTAGGGTTCGTAGACGATGTGCTTGAATGTTCTCTTTCGGAACCAGTAGAAGCCACCGAAGGAGTACAGCCTGCGCCGCTTGCCGCGAATGACTATGGTTGCGTCGCACTTTGCGATTTCG
>JAXIPK010000141.1:0-1687 GCA_045402975.1 Acidobacteriota bacterium | reverse complement strand
ACGTAGCGGACGCCCCAGGCGTAGGTCTGAAAAGCCTTTCGGTTGGCGGAGCGGTAGAGGTTGCTGGGACTGAGGTCGGCGGCGCGGATGTCGCGCAGCGAGACGCCGGCGAGGTTCAGCACTAGCAGCAGCGCCAGCACGCCGGTGCTCATCCCCAGCGCAAAGCGTGGCGTGGCGGCGAGGCGCCAGGCCGACTGGAGCGACTCCCAGAAAGTGACGCGCGCCGGCGGCGCCACGGTGAGCGCCAGAATGCGCGTCTCCAGCCCCGGCGGCGATTCCAGATGCTCGACCTGGCGCAGCCAGAGCGTGGCGTGGCGCGCGTCCAGCCATTCGACGCAACGCGGGCAGCTGCGCGCGTGCGCTTCCGCCGCCGCCAGCTCCTCGCGGGCCAGTTGGCTGTCGAGATACTCGCTCAGCCGCTCTTCGAGTTGGGTGCAATTCCAGTTCATAGACTCGTCACCGCCTCCGGATTCTCAAACCCGGGCAGGCGCTTGAGCAGGCGCGCCAGCTCCGACCGGCCGCGGTTGATGCGGGACTTGACGGTGCCTTCGGGGACGTCGAGCACGCGCGCGATTTCCCGATAGTCGAGCTCCTGCAAATCGCGCAGGATCACCGCTTCGCGCAGCTCGGGCGAGAGCCGCAGCAGAGCCTGCTGCATGGTCTCGCTCAGCTCGTGCCGGGCGAAGAGGTGATCGGGCCGCGGCGCCGCCGATTCTTTCTGCTCCAGGAAGGGCAGGGTGTCTTCGAGCGAAACTTCCTGCTTCTGTCTGCGGGTGGCGCGGTAGTGATCGATCAGAAGATTGCGCGCCACGCGATGCAGCCAGACGCCCAAAGCGCCCTGGGTCGCGTCGTAACTGGCCAAGGTGCGAAACACGCGAAGAAAAACCTCCTGGGTCAGATCTTCGGCTTCTTCTCGCCGCGCCGTGAAGCGGTAGCAGAGGTTGTAAACCCGCCGGGTGTGGGTGCGCACGATGGTTTCCCAGGCAGCTGCATCGCCCCCCAGGCATCGCCGCACGAGCTGGACATCTTCCACCTCGGCTGCTCCCGCTTCATCGGTTGCCCACTCTTTCCACTAGTAAAGAACGGAATCGGGCACCGAAAAGTTCCCCCTACCACGGATCGATGGCGCCATCTTAGCGGTTCCATCAGGCGGCGGCAACGGCTTCCCCAGCTTGTCACGCCTCGGGCTGCGTAGTAGGCTGAGCCGCGATGAAGTGCCCGTTCTGCAGCCACGACCACGACAAAGTGGTGGACTCGCGCGAGGCGCGGGTGGGCGACGTGGTGCGCCGCCGCCGCCAGTGCCTGAAGTGCAATCGCCGCTTTACCACCTACGAGCGCATCGACGAAATCCCCTACATGGTCATCAAGAAGGACGGCCGCCGCGAGCGCTTCGAGCGCAGCAAGGTGCTGGCGGGGCTGCTGCGCGCCTGCGAAAAGCGCCCGGTGCCGATGCAGAAGCTCGAAGCGACGGTGGACGAGGTCGAGCAGTTCGTCGCCGACGCGCGGGACCGCGAGCGGGGCTCGCGCGAAATCGGCGAGCTCATCATGCAGCGCCTGCGCAAGCTCGACAAAGTCGCCTACGTCCGCTTCGCCTCCGTCTATCTCGATTTCAAGGACGTCAAGGACTTCATGTCCGAGCTCCGCCACCTGCTCAAAGAGCACACCAAGCCCTGACCATGATCGGCAA
>JAXIPK010000010.1:0-4787 GCA_045402975.1 Acidobacteriota bacterium | reverse complement strand
GTTGAAAACGTCTTGTGCAGGTTCAGGTGCAGAATGTCGACGCCGAAGTCACCCGGGCGCGCCACGCCCGCCAGCGCGTTCATATTGGCGCCGTCCATGTAGAGCAGCGCGCCGTGCTCGTGAACAATCTGGGCAATCTTGTGGATCTTGTCTTCGAAAATGCCCAGCGTGTTGGGGTTGGTAATCATCAGCGCCGCAACCTTGTCGCTCATGCGCCCGCGCAGCGAGTCGAGGTCGAGCCGGCCGTCCTGCCACGACTTGATGTTCTCGACGCGATAGCCGGCAATCGCCGCTGTCGCCGGATTCGTCCCGTGCGCGGAGTCGGGAATGAGCACGACCTCGCGCGGGTTGCCCTTCGATTCGAGATAGGCCCGCGTCAGCAGCACGCCGGTCAACTCCCCGTGCGCGCCCGCCGCCGGTTGCAGCGTGATGGCGTCCATCCCGGTGATTTCAAGCAGGCAGCGCGCCAGCAGTTGCATCACCTTCAAGCAGCCCTGGCTCAGCTCATCCGGTTGGAGGGGGTGCTCGGTGGCCAGCCCGGCCAGCCGCGCCGCCACTTCATTCACCCGCGGGTTGTACTTCATCGTGCACGAGCCCAGCGGGTACATGCCGGTGTCAACGCCGTAGTTCCAGGTCGAGAGTCGTGTGAAGTGGCGGATGATTTCGATTTCGCTGACCTCCGGGAAGCCTTCAATCTCATCGCGCACGAGAGCGCCGCTTAGTGTCTTGCCGGCGTCCACTGCTGGAACGTCGAGCGGCGGCAACCGGTAGCCGTGCTTCCCGGGCGCGCTCTTCTCGAAGAGCAGCGCTTCGCTCTGCGTGATGTGGCTTCGTGCCTTCATCCCAGTGCCGTGTGAAAGGCGGCAATCACTCGATCAAGGTCGGCGCGCTTGGCGGTTTCTGTCGTGCACACCAGCAGCGAATTCTTCAGCTCCGGATACCACCGCGAGAGCGCGACTCCGGCCAGGATCTTCTGCTGCTTAAGCTTTGCCAGCACTTGCGCGGCGTCCTTGCCGGGCTGGAGGACAAACTCATTGAAGAACGGCGCTGCGAACGGCAGCTTTACGCCCGGCAGTTTGGCCAGCTCATCGGCGAGATAGTGCGCCTTGGCCAGGTTCTGCTCCGCCAGTTCGCGCAGGCCCTGCTTGCCGTAGACAGAAAGAAAAATCGTCACCGCCAGCGCGCACAGCGCCTGGTTGGTGCAGATGTTCGAGGTGGCCTTCTCGCGGCGGATGTGCTGCTCGCGCGTGGAGAGAGTGAGCACGAAGCCACGCCGGCCTTCGCTGTCGGTCGTCTGTCCGGCCAGCCGCCCAGGCAGGCTGCGCACAAACTTCTCCTTGCTGGCAATCACACCGGCGTAGGGCCCGCCGTAGCTCGGCGCCAGGCCGAAGCCCTGCGTTTCCAGCGCGACGATGTCGGCCTCGGCCGGCGCTCGCAGCAACCCGAGCGACACCGGCTCGGCGATGACGTCAATCAACAGCGCGCCCTGCTTGTGCGCCTGCTCCGCCAGCGCGGGGATTTCCTCTACGCAGCCAAAGAAGTTGGGCGACTGCACCGCCACCGCGGCTGTCTGATCATTCAAGGCCGCGGCCAGAGCCGCCGCATCAACCTGGCCGTTAGCGGCGTAGGGCAGCTCGGCAATTTCAATCCGCTGGCTGCGCGCATAGGTTCGCAATACTTCGCGGTATTCCGGGTGAACCGTTCTCGCCACCAGCACCCGGTGCCGGCTGTTGATGCGCGCCGCCATCATCACCGCTTCCGGCAGCGCGGTCGAGCCGTCATACATCGAGGCGTTGGCCACTTCCTGACCGGTGAGCTGGCACATCATAGTTTGGAACTCGAAGATGGCCTGCAGCGTTCCCTGAGAAATCTCTGCCTGGTAGGGCGTGTAGGCGGTGAACCACTCTCCGCGCCCGAGCAGGGCATCAATCAGCACCGGGCGGAAGTGGTCGTACACACCGGCGCCCAGCAAGCGCAGGTAGCCGCCGGCATTCTCGTCGGCGCGCTCCCGGAAGTAGTCAAGGATTTCGTACTCCGACATCGCGGCGGGAATCTCAAGCGGCCGCCGAAGCTTTAGGTCGGTGGCAATGCAGCCGAAGAGCTCTTCGATGGAAGAATGACCGAGCTCGGCCAGCATCGCGCGGCGCTCGGCGTCCGATTTGGGGAGATAACGCATCTAGTGGGCGCTGTCTTCGGCCGCGATGAACTCTTCGTACTGCTTGGCGGTTAGCAGCGCGTCAACGTCCTTGGGATTGTCCAAGGTGAGCTTGATGAGCCAGGCGCCGCTGTGCGGGTCCTGGTTGAGCAGTTCCGGCTTTTCGGCGAGCTGCGTGTTGACTTCCGCCACCGTCCCGCCGACCGGGCAGTAGATGTCCGACACTGCCTTCACCGACTCCACCGTGCCGAACGATTCCATCGCCGCCAGCTTGCGCCCTACTGCCGGCAGCTCAACAAACACGATGTCGCCCAGCTTCTCCTGCGCGTGTTGCGTGATGCCGACCACGCCTTGCGAGCCGGCCGGCTTGATCCACTCGTGCTCTTTGGTGTAGCGGTACTCGGTCGGATAGGTGGCCACAGTTTTCCTCGTTGAGCCCCGCCGCTCAGGCGCGGGGCCGTTTGTAGAACGGCAGGGGGACGATTTCCGCCGGCACGCGCTGGCTGCGGATGTCGATTTCCATCTGCGTTCCGGGCGCGCTGGCCGGAACCGGGACGTAGGCCATGCCGATGTTCTTCTGCAAGAACGGCGCCGGCGAACCCGAGGTTACACGCCCGGCTTCGCGGCCTTCGATAAGGGCAGGGTAGCCGTCACGGGCGATGCCGCGCCCGCGCATCTCGAAGCCCACCAGCTTTCGCTCCAGCCCGCGCTCTTTCTGCGCCGCCAGCGCGGCGCGGCCGGTGAACTCGCCCTTGTCCATCTTGCAAATCCAGCCCAGGCCTGCCTCCCACACCGTCGTCGTGTCGTCAATCTCGTGGCCGTAGAGGGCAAAGCCGGCTTCGAGCCGCAGCGTGTTGCGCGCGCCCAGTCCGGCGGGGATCAACCCGTGCGCCTGGCCAGCTTCCAGCAGGCCGTTCCAGACCTTCTCAGAGTTCGCGGGGTCGAAGTAGAGTTCGAAGCCATCTTCGCCTGTATAGCCAGTGCGGGCAATCAGGCAATCCACTCCGAGCACTTGGCCGGACGCAAAGCGATAGTACTTGAGAGCCTTGAGATCAGCCGGCGTCATCGGTTGCAGAATCGCCTGAGCCTTCGAACCCTGCAACGCAAGTTGCGTGTAGCGGTCGCCGGAGTCAGTCACTTCGGCCTCAAAGCGGTTCTGGCCACGGATGTACTCGAAATCCTTTTCGCGATTGGCCGCGTTGACGCAGAGGAAGTAGTGCGTGTCGGAAAACTTGTGGACGATGATGTCGTCCACAAACGTGCCCCGGTCGGTGAGCAAGCCAGAGTACTGCGCCTGGCCCACCACGAGCTTCGCGGCGTCGTTCGAGGTGACCCACTGCACCAGCGCCAGGGCTTCGCGCCCGCGGATTTCGATCTCGCCCATGTGGCTGACGTCGAACAGCCCGCAGGCCGTGCGCACCGCGAGATGCTCCTGGATGATGCCCGTGTATTCGACCGGCATGTCCCAGCCGCCGAAGGACACCATCTTGGCGCCGGCGGTACGATGCACGGCATTCAGAGCGGTTTTGCGCAGGGCAGTGGTAGTCTCGGTCGTCAAGCGATTCCTCGTACAGGGACGGAAACACAAAAATTAGCACACGCCCTCCTGAGGGTCAAGGCAGGCTCCAACGCTGGGTCTATTGACGGCGGCGAAGCCCTGCTGTAGGCTTTCTACCAGAGCCAACGAGGAGGCGAATCAACTACCTCGGGTAGATGAAACGAACCGTCAAGATCACCACGGAAATCGAACCGCTGTTCGGGACCCTGGACGAAAACCTGAAACTCTTCGAATCTGTCCTGAAGGTGAACACCCACTTGCAGGACGAGGCCTTAGAGCTCGAGGGCGAACCCGCGGGCGTCGAGCGCGCTGAGCGCTTCCTGCGCGACTACATGGCCCTTGCCCACGAAGGCCACGCCTTCGCCAACGGGGAAGTGCAGAACCTGTTGCGCATCTTCGAGCACGACCCGAACGCCTCGCTGCGCGAGATGGTGGAGACGCCGCGCCCGCGCCTCTTCGGCAAGAAAGCCGTCACGCCCAAGAGCCCCAACCAGCGCGCCTACATGGAATCCATCGAAACCAACGACATGGTCTTTGCCATCGGTCCCGGCGGAACCGGCAAGACCTATCTCGCCGTGGCGATGGCGGTCTCGGCGCTGCTGACCAAGAAGGTCGACCGCATCATCCTCGTCCGGCCCGCCGTCGAAGCCGGCGAAAAGCTCGGCTACCTGCCAGGCACGTTGCAGGAGAAGGTCGACCCCTACATGCGGCCGCTCTACGACGCGCTCTACGACTTGCTCGAACCCGACAAGTTGAGCCGCTTTCTTGAAAAAGGCATCATCGAAGTGGCGCCGCTTGCCTTCATGCGCGGCCGCACCCTCAACAGCTCCTTCGTCATCCTCGACGAAGCGCAGAACACCACCAGCGAGCAGATGAAGATGTTTCTCACCCGCTTGGGGTTCAACTCCAAGGCGGTCATCACCGGCGACATTACGCAGATTGATTTGCCCGCCGACCGCCGCTCCGGACTGCTCGAGGCTATTGATGTGACCGGAAAGATCGAAGGCATCGCCTTCGTCTATTTCGACGAGCACGACGTGGTGCGCCACAACCTGGTGCAACGCATCATTCGCG